>NZ_BSBO01000100.1:0-1002 GCF_027924685.1 Sellimonas catena | reverse complement strand
GATTACATGTCACCAAATGACTTTGAAAAACTATATGAGCAGACACAGACAAACGAACTGCTCTTAGTAAGTTAAGATGAGGATAAATTTCTCATTTTAACTTGCGCTAAATCTTGACATAGGACCACTGCATATTCAGAATCGTCTGTTGGCCAAGGAAAATGAGAAGCTGCCATTTTCCGGGCATGTTGTCGGCATTATGGAGCATTTCCACATCATTAAGCACCTTATAATTGTTACGCTTGTGTGGACGCAGGAAGTTGTAATAGGCAACCCAGAGAGCCAGGTCGTAGTTGGCACCTTCGATGTTGTCAAAGCCGTTTGTTTTCCGGTAAGAAGCCTTATAGGTCCGGTTCAGCCGTTCCACGATCTGTTTGAACGGACGGTATTCTTTTGACACAGCATCGTCGTTGGTAAGTCCCAGGACCTGAGTGATCTGGAAAGTAAAGTTCTTGTCAAATTTCCTGGCGAATTCCATGGCGGCAAGGGGATAAGCACTGTAGCCGTCAGCAATGAATTGAAAGTGTTCCGGGAGTGTTTTCAGCCCCCGGAAGGCCATACGCATGGCGAGGATACAAGGACCAACTCCACGGTTATCGGATACCTGATAACCGATGATGGAACGGCAGGCAGCGTTCATAATGAGCCAGACGTAGGTTTTGATGCCGCGGACTTTGATGTAGGTTTCATCGGCGATAAATGTCTCCCCTTTGTGATAGGGATACTGATCTACAAAAGGCTTGATGCAGACAGCGGCAGTTTTGCAGTAATTGGCGATCTGCTGATGGGAGATCTGGATGTTATAGAGATCTTTGAGGGCCTGGCTGGTTTTGCGAAGTGACAGACCAAGGTTGATGTGCAGCGTCAGACACAGAGACATGACGTGTGCATTGTGCTTACTGAATTTCAGGGAAGAAGCGTTCTTTGGCAGGGTAGATAAATCCATGCTGAAAAAATCTATCGTGAACTGACGGTAGATATAGTGAAGCTTATATTTATTTT
>NZ_BSBO01000099.1:0-1052 GCF_027924685.1 Sellimonas catena | reverse complement strand
ATTGTACCAAGTCGCTAGCGCGACGGCTAGTGCAAGGTACGCATTTCCATCACTTTTTTCCAAAAAAAGTAGCAGTTTTTGTATTTATGTTGTATTGTTGAGTTACCACACACACCAATCTTCATAAACCGCCAACTGCTATGATTAGTTTAACATGTTTTTTTATCCTCTACAACTACATATCTCTTTTTTTCCCAAGACCTCCTCCTTGACAGGTCCTTTCACTGCCGGTCTTTTATTATTTTTTTCAAGGAGGTTCCGTCATGGACTATTTCAATATTTACCGGGAGATGATCTCCCTCCGGGGTCTTACTGACCATACTTTAACTTCTTATTCTACTTATATCCGTTCTTATCTGGATTACCTTCACTCTGTTCTTCACAAGCTGCCTGAGGAGGTCTCCTGGGATGAACTCCGGGATTTTATCCGCTGGCTTCAGAAGAATCGGTCCCTTTCCGACCGTACCATCAATGCCTGTATCTCCCAGCTCCGGTTCTTCACCATCTACGTGCTTCATAAACCATGGGATCCAACACAGCTTCCTATCAGGAAATTCGATTCCTATCTTCCCTTTGTCCCGACCAAAAAGGAAGTCCATACTTTTATCTCCACCCTGTCGGATCCAAAACCCAAAGCGATGGTTGCACTCATGTATTCTGCCGGCCTCAGGGTCAGCGAAGTCTGCAATCTCCGTTACTGTGATATTGAGCGCAAAACGATGCGGATCCATGTTGCGCGCTCCAAAAGCCGCTCCGACCGCTATGCAATCCTTTCCCAAAAAGCTCTTGATCTTCTCACCCGCTACTGGTTTGCATGCGGCCGTCCCTGCGGCTGGCTTTTCCCGAAACAGACGGACCCTTCCCGTCCCATCGATACCTTTTACGTTACAAGACATCTGCGTGCCCATGAAGAATTTCTCGGCTGGGAACACCGGTTCACCTGCCATTCTTTCCGGCATGCCTTTGGAACTCACCTTTATGAAAACGGGGCCGACCTGCTTACCATCAAAAATCTCATGGGACACAAGTCCTTGAAGTCGACCCTGATCTAT
>NZ_BSBO01000098.1:0-1066 GCF_027924685.1 Sellimonas catena | reverse complement strand
TATATTCTGCTTTTCTAAGCGGTCTTTCCATATATATAACAGTAGGCTCTTTTATTTCTGCCTCCACATGATATTTTTCCTCAAGGATGGCACAAATGACTTCCATCTGCACATTCCCCAAAAAAGAAAGTATAATCTCATGCGTTGTAGTATCCACATAATATTTTAAAAGAGGGTCTGTATCAGCAATCTCTGCGAGGGCATTTAACAGGGCTTCCCTTTGCTCCGGCTTTTGCGGCTCTACCGCTGTCCGAAGTAATGGCATGGGATTATCAATCCATGTTTTGTGAGGCAGGAGTTTTTCATTTCCCAGAATGTCGTTCAGTTTCAAAGTATCATCAGCTAAAATAACAATTTCTCCCGGACAGGCATGGTCAGCCGGGACGATTTCACCATTTGACGGAATACACATCTCTGTGATTTTTATTTTCTCTTTTTCAGATATTCTAATAACATCCCTCAAATGCAATGTTCCGCTATATATACGCACATAAACAAAACGCCGCCTTTTCTCTGAATATTCAATCTTAAAAACCTGCCCGCATAGTTCAGATTGACCTTCAGGCGTTGATGAATAAAATTTACTGGCAATCACTTCTATAAGCTGCCGAATCCCCAGATTGTTTTTAGCGCTTCCGTGATAAACGGGAAATAACGTTCCGTTTTGGAATCTCCTGTTTTCTTCCTGTTCCAGTTCTGACATTTTAAACGGTTTCCCTGACATATATTTCTCTAATAGTTCATCGTTTCCCATAATTACCGCATCCCACTGTTCCATATCGTCATTGTCCGTTACATTTATATGGGGATGCTGCCCAACCTTTTGCTTCACTATAATTTCCGAAGAAAGCTTTGCTTTCATTTCTCGATATACCATTGGCAAATCAATCCCCTCTTGGTCAATTTTATTGATGAAAAAAATTGTCGGAATCTTCATTGTCTGTAGTGCATGAAACAGTATACGGGTCTGTGCCTGTATGCCATCCTTTGCAGAAACTAATAATACTGCTCCGTCTAATACGGATAAAGAACGGTATACTTCCGCCAAAAAATCCATATGGCCTGG
>NZ_BSBO01000097.1:0-1070 GCF_027924685.1 Sellimonas catena | reverse complement strand
AGAGCATTCTGTTAAAAAGAAACATAAAATGATCAGATAAAGTCCGAACTGAATTGTCTGAAAATAAAAGAAATAAACTGATATCAAAAAAAGAAGAAAAAGTGCCAACGATTACTTGACACATACAAGAAAAAAGGGTCTGAGGAATTTTACAAGGATATGTGGTATTATCATTGTAAGAATCGCCGGATGGTGACAGGGCATCCCTGTGATTACAAAAAGAATATTCCGCAGGAACAGCTGAATCAGGAAGTATTTGCGCTTTTCCGGTATGCATATGGTGGTGATAACAATTTCCGGGATGGGTTGCAGAAAAAATATGGTTCAAGTGAGGGTGTCAGTGAACTGATGCGGGAGAAAGAGCATCTGGAGCAGGAATTGGAAAAGCTGGAATCCCAGAAAAAGAAACAGCTGATAAAGATAGACCGATTAGATATTGACGATGAATTTTATGATGACTTGCTGGTAACGTATAAAGAGGGGCTGCGGGAGATTACAGACAAAATAGCAGGATTAAATGCAACACTGTATCAAACAGAGGTTGCTATTGACAGCAAAAAAGGTGAGTCGTTTTCTTATGAAATGTATATCAGGGCAATAGATTCAGTATTGAATCTGCCGGATGAAATACCGGATGAAGAAGCGAAGCGGATTATGAATTTTTTCATAGAGAAAATTGAAGTCTATCCGGAACGACAGCCGGATGGAAGATGGGTGCGTTATGTCAAGTTCAAAATCCCGCTGAACATGGGTGGGGAGGATTTTGATATTATTTGTTACGAAGATGATAATAGCGAGAACAATTCCCTACCCAAAGAGGCACACGTTGAGACTGTAGTGTTGCTACAAAGACGAGCTATGTAGAAATCCTTAATTTTAGGCACTTTTTTAAGCATATCGTCTTTACGAGTGAGAAAGATAAAATCAGAAATAAGGAGATAAATGGTCCTATGTCAAGATTTAGCGCAAGTTAAAATGAGAAATTTATCCTCATCTTAACTTACTAAGAGCAGTTCGTTTGTCTGTGTCTGCTCATATAGTTTTTCAAAGTCATTTGGTGACATGTAATC
>NZ_BSBO01000096.1:0-1268 GCF_027924685.1 Sellimonas catena | reverse complement strand
CAATGTGTTCATAAATGCATCCACCAATTCGTTGATCTTTTCTTCGGTCAGTTCGGTGTTGTCCTTGAGGATAGACCGGAACATTTGGAGCAGCATTTGAAATGCCTGTATCCATGTGATATCGGCCATTTCGTCTGAAAAATACAGGAAGAGTTCACCCAGCGAGCGGTTGTCGTTCGATTCCCGGCTCTCCAGGGACAGCATCATATACCGCGTGAAAACAACCGCTGTGTGGGCTGTCATCGCGTCATAGGATAAGGAGTTGCACTCCCTGCTGAGGTTCAGGTAGCTTTTGCATACCTTGAAAAAGACTTCGATATCCCAGCGCTTCCCATAAATACGGATGATCTCGTTTTCATCCAGGGTTGTATCCGTTGAGATGAGACATAAGTATTCCTTCCTCTTATTCCGGTTGCGGACATAAACAACTTTTGCCGGGATGCTTTCCCCGTCCTTCACCACATCCACCAGCACCGACAGCAGGTAGCGGGAACGTCCACGTCTCTTTTTGTTCTTATCATAGATTGTGAGCAAGGACATATCTTCCCCATTATAACGGAAGAACATTTTTGGCGTCTTTTTCACCATGCCGATCACATCATAACCGATTGATTTTACCGCATGGAGCGTACTCGGGGAAGCAAACCAGCTGTCAAAAAGGACATAGTTGGCAGGGATCTCCGCTTTTTTAGCGGCTTTCAGCAGTTCCAGCATTGCGTGGGTTCCTTTTTGCACGGAAAGTATCCTGCGCCGGTACCCTGCGGTCCGTTTATCGACAGCGGCAGCCTCATTGACCCGGTTCTTTTTATTCTCCGATGAGAGCAGGACGCTGTTGACCGGCAGGAAGGTACTGCCATCTGACCATCCCAGCGTGAGCATACGGAAGCCAAAACGGTATCTGTGATTTGCATGGTCATAAGTTTTTGCCAGCAGTTCCACCTTTTTGGAACGGTTCCGCTCAAACAGGGAATCATCGATGATCAGAACATTTTTACGTTCCTCGGAATCCAAAGGTACAATGGCGTCCCTGATAATCCGGGAGGCCAACAAGGTTGTAAAACGGATCCAGTTGATTTGTAGCATCTTCATAAAACGGTAAACGGTATCTTTCGCGAAACCGGGGGTGTTGCGTCCGGTAATCAGGCTCATATACATGCTCCTGTTAGAGAAAATCAGCAGGAAAAGGTATTGGAAAACCTCAACAACCGGAATTCCCTTTTTCTTATAGGCATTGGCTGCCTTTAATGCCGAAGAGATGTGAAACCGCG
>NZ_BSBO01000095.1:0-1305 GCF_027924685.1 Sellimonas catena | reverse complement strand
AATCGGATTTCCGGGCATGTTTCGCAGACCTTCCAGTGGGAGGCCTAAAAAGCGATATGAAAAGAACGTTCGTTTATGGGGAAGGAGCATAACTCCTCCCCAGCTGCTGCATGGAAGCGCAGCCGCATTCCGGACAGATTGACAGGTCGATGTTCCAGACTGCTTTCAGCAGTTCCGCCATGGACATCCCGGCATAGCGCTGGCGAAACCTCTGCCTCCCCTGAATCCGAAAGATCAGTTTGAGGTTTCTGGATTTCATCCGGTTGTTCAGAAATCCATAATAACGGATCTTTTGAAAACCGGAAGGGAGCACATGCATGAGGAAACGGCGGATAAACTCTTTGTGGCTGAGAGTGATCTGCCGTTTGGGCTCTCCCGGTTTTTTTCCCCGTGCTGAGAAAGTCACTTCGGTTTCCGAAACAGAAAGGATGCGGTTGTTCGAAATGGCAATCCGGTGCGTGTAACGCCCAAGATATTCGATGGCATTGCCAAACCCGTTAAACGTCTCTTTGATATAAGGGCACCAGTCTTTGTTATACAAGCTGTTTTTGAAACGCTTCCATTCCCGGGGATCCTGCAGGGAATGACAGGAAGAAGAGAAAACAAGCTTTTCCTGCTGGTAGAGGGAATCCAGGAGGGCGAGATATTTTCCTTTGAATTTATCCCGAAGGACATAGACCGGAATAAAAAAGGCAGAGGAAGCCTTCCGGATTTTCCGGTCAGGGGTCAGTCCGCCGCCGGAGATAATACAATGCATGTGGACATGGTAGTCTAGTTCTTGATTCCAGGTGTGGAGCACCTGGATGATTCCAGGCTTAGCCCCGAGATAGTGCCGGTCAGCAGAGAGTTCCAGAAGGGTTTGGGCACAGCACTGATGGAGCAGACCGTAAAGGAGTCTCTGGTTGCAGTAGATCAGGGGATTGAGCTCATGAGGAAGCGTAAACACCACATGGAAGTAAGGGGAATCGATGACTTCCGCCCTGCGCTGATCGACCCAGAGTTCTTTGAATACACCCTGACAGTTTGGACAGCTGCGGCTGCGGCAGGAATTATTATGGAACTCCATATGACCGCACTCAGAACACCTGCTGACATTGACACCAAGCCCGCCGGACTTGCAGGCAAGGATTGCACGGGAGGCTTTCCGCTGTTCCGGAGACTGAACCTGTTGGGAGAGACAGTAATCGTCATAGGAATCCAGCCAGACTTTTTGAATCGGAAGGTTACTCAACGGAATCACCTCCCGTCCAGTCAAAAGGAGAGGAGACATGCCTGTCCTGGAAGGAAGCAAGATGGATATAGATC
>NZ_BSBO01000094.1:0-1312 GCF_027924685.1 Sellimonas catena | reverse complement strand
GAGAACTTTTGTTCCTTCTTCGTTGAATTCAAAATCAGCAAGGATATCCGGGGCGAATTTCCCCGTCAGGCTTGTAGTGATCAGTTCTACATTCTTCTCCGATGCGAGCTGCGTGTTTTCTGTCCCGCTGTATGCGCCATCCGTAATTATGACTGTCCGCTCTTCCTGTTTCTCCATCTGCTCAAGATGTTCCTGGAGAAACTGGCTGTCACTGTGATTGTTCTGGTCATATTGATAATCCGTTACAACGGAACCATTCTTACCTACGGATTCCTCAAGGTTGGCTGTATATCCCCGATGCTCTTTTCCGGCTTTGCTCCGGAATGTAGCCTCCGGATCAGAAGGATTCTGCATCATGGATGAGTTCATACCGCCGTCTTCTTTTGTGCGGAGTCTGCGAGTTCCATTTTCAACAACTGTCTGTTCAGACAGGCATCTGACAAACAGATCATACTCTGTTGAATCCTGATACTCAGACTCACATAAGGTGAGAAGTTTATCGGCATCCGCAAGAAGCTGCTTTAATCGTTCCTCTGCATCCGTACTTCTCTGGTGATAGATCACTCTGTTGAAATCATTCGGATCTGTGTAGTGCTTCAGATCCTCCGGCAGAGCAGAATCATTTGCCTTATTCATAGAAACTGCCAGCTTTGAAATACAAGTATAGATCAGTTCCATCCGGCTGAGTTTACGGATGTTGGATTCGATCATCATGGAATCCATACGCCGGATCTTCCCGCTGATCCTCATCAGTTTGGCAATGGAAGCACTCAGGTCATTTACGCAGTCATGGTAAAGATCCTTGTTATGAAGTGTTTCGTAATCATAGCACCGCCTGCGGAAACGGCTCAGTGTCTTGTCGCTCAGCGGCTGCTCTTCGAAACTCGTTGTGTGCAGGGCATACTGGAGCCGGAAATCCAACATAAGATTTTCAACCATTTCATCATCCGAATAATCAAAAAGCTCTTTGATAATGAGTGCACCAACGATTACATTTACCGGAGTATTCGGTCTGGATGCATTATTACTGTATAAGACAGAAAAGCGCTTTTCATCAATGGCAGGGAATATTTCATCAGCAAAAACTTTTGCCCAGGATTTTTCCAGTGCTTTCTGTTCCCTGGCGGTTAAGCCGGAAAAACTATCTGTAAATGATATTTGCTGGTAAGAATTTTCTTTGAATGACATAAAGATTACCTTCTTTTCTAGGATAGCTCTATTATACAGCAAGAGAAGCATTTCGGCTTGTATTTACTACAAAATATATGAACTTTTCAAGGTGCTATAGACAGGCTTTTGACCCCAATATCAT
>NZ_BSBO01000093.1:0-1345 GCF_027924685.1 Sellimonas catena | reverse complement strand
TGGTGCTAGTATATAAATAGTGCAAGTCAAAATGAGAAAATTCCAAATAGACAATACATGATATAATAGAAATATCGTACTGAAGGAGGATCTCATTATGGCAAAGCAACATGACAAACAGTTTAAACTGGATGCAGTCCAGTATTATTTCGATCACAAAGAGCTTGGTGTCCGTGGCTGTGCTCAAAACCTCGGTGTGGGTTACAGCACTCTGACAAAATGGCTGAAGGATTTCCGGGAGTCTGGCGATATCCCTGTTCGTGGCTCCGGTAATTACGCCTCTGATGAGCAGAAAGAGATTGCCCGTCTGAAACGCGAACTCCGTGATGCCCAGGATGCACTTGATGTGCTAAAAAAAGCTATCAGCATTCTGGGAAAATAACAGAAGCCATTTATCTCGAGGTTTCTGAAAAGACGGAAGCTGCCAGAAAACAGAATCGCCGGGTCTCCGTCTCCGGAATGCTGAAATATTTAGGCGTTTCACGGTCTGGATATCGTTCATGGCTAAACCGTACTCCTTCTGATACAGAAAAACGCAGGGAATACATAAAAGCCAAAATACAGGATATTTATGATCAATCGAAGCAAAACTACGGAGCCCCAAAAATCACCAGAAAGCTACGTCAGAAGGGGGAGACCATCTCAGAGCGTACTGTCGGAAAATATATGAAGGAAATGGGAATTAAAGCCCAATGGGTGAAACCATGGACGATCACTACCATAGATTCCGATTTCAGTAACGAACTTCAAAATATCCTGGATGAACAGTTTACTCCTGATCGTCCAAATGCGGTATGGTGCAGTGATATCACGTATATCTGGACGACAGATGGCTTTGTCTATCTGACAAGCATTATGGATCTGTTTTCCCGTAAGATCATTGCCTGGACACTCAGCCAGACTTTAGAGGTATCCTGTGTGATTAATACCATCAATAAAGCGAAAGCCAGACGGAACACGAAGTTGCCGTTAATTATCCACAGTGATAGAGGAAGGCAGTATGTATCCCAGGCATATCGGGAAGCCACTGCAAAAATGCAGCGCAGCTACTCGAAAAAGGCTTTCCCATGGGATAATGCATGTATCGAATCGTTTCATGCACTTATCAAACGGGAATGGCTGAACCGGTTTAAAATACGTGATTATCAGCAGGCATATCGTCTGATATTCGAGTATATTGAAGCCTTTTATAATACCAAACGTATTCATAGTCATTGCGATTACATGTCACCAAATGACTTTGAAAAACTATATGAGCAGACACAGACAAACGAACTGCTCTTAGTAAGTTAAGATGAGGATAAATTTCTCATTTTAACTTGCGCTAAATCTTGACATAGGACCA
>NZ_BSBO01000092.1:0-1359 GCF_027924685.1 Sellimonas catena | reverse complement strand
TAGTGGTAGTATAAAAATAGTACAAAGTAAAGATGCCATGCAGACCTAAATCATGTATGATAAGAGAGATGATAAAAAGGAGGCAGTACAGGCATGGCAAAGGGTAGCAGATACGATCAACAGTTTAAGGAGAATGCAGTCAGGTATCGTTTGGAACATCCAGAACTCTCACTTCAGAAGGCAGCTGAGAATCTGGGAATCAGTGATTCCGCTCTCAAGACGTGGCTACGAGCGGCCAGAGAGAACGAAGGGAGCGTACCAACACGGGGATCCGGGAATTATTCCAGTGATGAGGCGAAAGAGATCGCACGTCTCCAGCGTGAACTAAGGGATACAAAGGATGCGCTTGAAATTCTAAAAAAAGCCATCAGTATCCTGGGAAAATGACAGAGGCTGTCTATACTGCCACAGCGGAGTATATTGTGGAAATGGAGCAGCGTCCGGTGAAGCACCACGTCTCTGTCAGCGGGGTACTGAAACATCTTGGTGTTTCACGATCCGGTTATAATGCTTGGAAAAAAAGAGTCCCTTCTGCCACGGAAAAACACCGTGGGGAGATCAAACAGAAAATCCGAAAAATCTATGAAGATTCCCACCAGAACTATGGAGCCCCTAAGATTACAAGGGAATTGTGGAAAACCGGCGAAAAAATCGCAGTGAAAACTGTGGCGAATTACATGCGTCAGATGGGAATCAAAGCCCAATGGGTAAAACCATATGTACAAACAACCATAGATTCTGATTTCAGTTCGAAGCTGCATAACATTCTGAATGAACAGTTCAATCCCGCTCAGCCGGATGCTGTATGGGTGTCGGATATCACTTATATCTGGACGTTTGACGGCTTTGTATACTTAACCAGCATTATGGATCTGTATTCCCGGAAAATCATCGCATGGGTCTTGGGCGAAACACTGGAAGCATCCCATGTGGTGGAATGTATCGAGAAAGCAAAGAAAATCCGCAGAATAGCACATCCGCTTATCATACATACGGACCGTGGCTGCCAGTATGTATCGGATGCATTCCGTAAAGCAACAGAGGGGATGGTAAACAGCTATTCAAAAAAAGCATATCCATGGGACAATGCGTGTATTGAATCGTTCCATGCATTACTGAAAAGGGAGTGGATCAACCGTTTTAAAATTTTTAATTATCGGCATGCATATAAGCTGGTATTCGAATATATAGAAACATTTTATAACACAGTGAGGACACACAGCCATTGTGGATATCTTTCGCCAGATCAGTATGAAAAAGAATACTATGCAGCGTTAGATGAAAGAGCTGAAGCTTTAGCAGGGTAACTCAACATTAAAAGGGCATATTTAATTTGTACTTTTTCTTGACATAGGACCA
>NZ_BSBO01000091.1:0-1365 GCF_027924685.1 Sellimonas catena | reverse complement strand
ATGATATTGTCAAGATTAGTTGACACATTTTTCTCAAGGATATCACTGACTATGCAGCCACCTCCAAAGCCTCATAGTACTGCCTGCGTTTTACCATGGGAGGAAGGCCGCCATTGGCAGAGCAGATCCTCCGGTTGTTCCAGTAGCTGAGGAAGTATCTCCAGATAAGTACCTTTAGTTCTTCTACTTCCATCTGCTTTGTGTCATAACGGTCATAAAGAAGCTCCGTCTTCATTCTGGCCCACATGCTCTCGCAGCGTGCATTATCATGGCAGCGCCCTCCGGCACTGTTCATGCTTTGATGGATATGATGCTCCCGGATGGTCTGACGGTAGGACTCGCTGGTATACTGTGTCCCGCGGTCACTGTGGATGACAGCGCCTTCCAACGCAGGATAGGCAGTCAGGGCGTTTTCCAATGTATGGATACATAGATCGGCTTTCATATTTGTTTCCATTGCCAGACCGAGGACACTAAGATCAAAGCAGTCAAAAATCGCAGATACATACAGTTTCCCATTGGATGCCGGAATCTCCGTGATATCCGTAATACATTTTTCTAATGGGGTATCAGAACGGAAATCCCGTTTTAGCAGATCATCCGATTTCATGGCTTCACGATCAGCCTTTGTGATCCCGTTGGGTTTTCTCTTAGGTCGATGGCTAAGGCCAATCTGATCCATAACTCGGTATACGGTTCTCTCACTGGGAATATGCACTCCTTCCGGCTGTTTCAGCAACAATGCCTGGTACATCCGGATTCGACCATAAGTATCGTTACATTCATCTTCACTGACGATTTCTTTCATGGCATCTGCCAAATCCTGGTACTTCCAGGGACGGTCTTTATTTGCGAGATATTTATAGAAGCCTTGGCGGCTGACCCCAAGCATTCTGCAGTAAAACGAGATTTTCCCGGTAATCCTGCCGTCTTCTGTCTTCAGGGCCAGAAAGATCATTCTCTGGTTTTTGCCGACTTCCGACGGCTGGCGGCGAAAAAAGCACTGGCTTCCTCCAGGAATTCGTTTTCTTCCTTCAGGCGACGGATTTCCTTATCCTGTTCCTTTACCCGTTTGCGCAGCATGGTAATTTCTTCTGCCAGGCTCATTGCGCTGGTGGGAGTATGGGAGCCTTCTCCGATATCCAGCTTACCGGCTCTAACAGCTTTCAGCCAGGTATGGATGGTTCCTTCTGGGATTCCTAATTCTTTAGCAGCCTTAGCGCCGCCGATTTCCTTGGCAAGTTTTACTGCCTGTACTTTGTATTCATGGTCATATTTACGTGCCACTTTGAATGCCTCCTTATTCTCTTGGTTTTATTATGAAATCCTTGAGAATAAGCTGTCAACTTTTTTTATACCACACCA
>NZ_BSBO01000090.1:0-1559 GCF_027924685.1 Sellimonas catena | reverse complement strand
ATAAAAAATAGGCTACGCCTATTCAACTCCCCTGCCCCTCAATCATGAGGGGGTTGGGGCTTTCTTTTTGTTACATTTTCGTTCATAATAGTTTTATGAATATCTTACAAAAAATTTTTACTGACTATTATGAAGAAATTAAATATACTCTTCATCCCAGAAAATCTGAGATGGAAAATATTGATAAGATGATCAACTGTGGTGATTCTTCTTTTGGTGGTGCCATGTACTCATGCCCTTCTTGCGGAAATCTTAAATTTGTCCCTTTCCGCTGCCACAGTCGTTTTTGCCCCACTTGCGGAAACAAATATTCCATGGAACGCTCTACCAGTATGTCCTTTAAGTTGATTCATGTTCAACATCGCCACTGTGTTTTCACCATCGATGAAAACCTTCGGGATTTTTTTCTCAAAGACCGCTCTTTACTTAACTGCCTCTTCCATTCTGTTTCCAGCGTTGTTTCCAGGATGTTTTTCAAATTAAATAAATCTAAAAATTTTACACCTGGATTCATTATGGTTTTACATACTTTTGGTCGTGACCTCAAATGGAATCCTCACATCCACTGTCTAATCTCCGAAGGTGGTTACAGCAACGACGGTTTCTGGCGTCATGTCAAATATTTCAACTATACTTTTCTGCGTAACGCTTTTCGCACGGCATTGCTTAATGAATTAGAATCTTGCTTAGATTCTTCTTTTAAAAAGGTAAAATCAAAATGTTATTCTGATCACAAGCATGGTTTCTATGTCTATGCAAAACCTAACAAATGCGACTCGCAAAACGTTATCAAGTATATCGGTCGTTATCTTGGTCGCCCTGTTATTGCCACTTCCAGAATTGATAAGTACGATGGTGAACTCGTTACTTTTCATTACAATCGCCATGAAGACGAAAAATATGTAGAAGAAACCATCCCTGCCATTGATTTCATCAAACGCCTCATCCGACACATCCCTGAAAAACACTTTAAAATGATTCGATATGGCGGTCTTTATGCAAGGCACCGAAAAATAGATTCCAAACTTCATCGGTCGATACACCGATCCAAACACCGCATCTATCGGAGTTTCAACCAATGGAGAACCGCTATCCTTTCTTCCTTTGGTTACGATCCTTTAAAATGTCCTGAATGCAACCATCAAATGGAGTTTTTAGAACTCTATTACAACCACCAACGCGTATCCCTCCAAGAACTTTACGAGAAAGCCATGTCCAAATCTCGTGGAAAGCGTTCTTCTGCATGATTCTTTTTCGATAATCTGTGTTATAATCCTCCTAAAGGAGGAACATTGTCATGAAATCTAACATTGAGGAATTACGCAAAAAATATATACATAATCCACCTGAAGGAATGACATCTATGGACATTCGCAACATGAGCGAAGATGATCTTCTTGATATGGATTATTTCTTAAATGAAGATAATTTGTTTGATGACGAGGCTGGCGTAGAAGGTTTTTATATCTTCTAACTCAGTGTCGTCCTATCTGCATGCCCGCCTTTGTGCGGGCTATTTTCATTCAATAAATCGTCAAAAATCGAACTTTCCTATAAAG
>NZ_BSBO01000089.1:0-1561 GCF_027924685.1 Sellimonas catena | reverse complement strand
ATCTGCCCAAAGATCAGCTTTTGAGATTACATTATTATTCATATCCATTGGTATTACCTCCATCATTTGAGACCATCTTATCAAATGCAGGAAGGGATTTGAAGGTACGGATGATTACCTACTTACAATAGAATTAACAAAAACGAGATAGGAGGATAAGCGTATGAAGATAGGAAAAACCATTTTAAAATTAAGAGAAGAGAAAAAAATGTCACAAGAAGAGTTTGCGCAATATTTTCATGTTACAAGACAAACGATTTCAAACTGGGAAAAAGAAAAAAGTTATCCGGATTTACAAACTTTAGTCAAGATTAGTGATGCATCTGGAGTTTCCGTAGATTCCATGTTGAGAGATAATTTTAATATGGTACAGCAAATAGACAAGAAGGTAAGGCATCTAAAAATATTTCAGATAGGATCGGCAATTATAGCAGCGATTGTTCTTATAGCAGCTTCCTATATTGGAATTCAAAATATGAAACAGAATAATACTATCCAAACATATGAGAGCAGGTTAGCGGAACTGGGCTTTGAAAAGAACGGGAATAATTATTACTTGGAAGACGCCGATTTTAAATATGATATCTATTTATTTGGCAGACCTGCTGTATGGAAATGGAACCAGGAACTAACATCCAGAGAAAAATTTGTAGTAGGAACATATACGAAAGAAATGTCTGATTTGTCGGAGCAGGTAGAAGTGACAATACGAAAAACAGAAGAATTCACCACATTAAATATTTCAAGAGGAGATTATGGGAAAGATGGAAGTTCCCCGCAAATGGTGGAATACACTCTGGATGAAAATGGTCAGATCAAACATGTAGAAAAGATGGATAAAGAATATTATGAAATATATACAAAATTGCAGAGTGACATAAAAGAAGCAGTTAAAAAGATGGACACAATATATTCAACACTCTATGCATAAGCATGATACAGTGTTTCTATCATTATGACGCTGTTCATACATCGTGAATACAAAACTTTCTAGGCATATGCAAACTCTGGGATATTTTTTAAGAATCATATAGGTACTGGATAGTACTGAGGACACAAGACGTATTATGTTTTGTGTCCTTTTATTACGTGGCTACGGAATACCAGTACCGACATGAGGGCGTAAGTGACTACATTATTGAGCCGATCCATGTTCAAAAGCTGATACGGCGGATTCTATTCGTTATAGGTTGATACATATTCCATGATTCAGCCATGTTTCCTTATGGTTGATTTTATCAATCAAAATCAACTTTTAATCCATTGTTAATACAATCAATACAGGTATAATAATAGGCAAGGAAGGTGATACATTTGAATGAACTAAATATAGCAAAAACGCTTGTTTTAAAACGTAAGGAAAAAGGAATCACCCAGGAAGAACTTGCGGCTTATATCGGAGTATCAAAAGCATCGGTATCGAAATGGGAAACCGGAGTTTCCCAAACAAAAGGATATTAAGAAATAACCTGTGTTTTCCTGCTTGCGAATAAAAGAATAGTGTGATTAAGTTAGAAATACTGCATAAATGTGCTGGTATCTCTTTTTCGTTGCCTTGAAA
>NZ_BSBO01000088.1:0-1588 GCF_027924685.1 Sellimonas catena | reverse complement strand
ACTAAGACTTCCCATACCTGAAATGGGCTTCGCTCCTTGAAAATTCAATATTTCAGATGACAAAATAGTGATTTATGCCCCTATAGACTCTGGATGGAGTGCGTTACGCAGATATTTCGGTAGTCTTGCTTCAAAATCAGCAGTAAAAGCTGTCAATTGCTCATCGCTGAGTTTTAAGATTTCCTGAAGGCTTGCCATCAAGGCATCCATTAGGATGCCAAGTGATCTATGGAAAGTAATGTCCGCCATTTCATCAACTAGGAAAAAGAACAATTCGCCAAGCGTCCTCTGATCTTCATTTTGGCGCTGTTCCATTGCGAGTAACATGTATCTGGTAAACACGATAGCTACGTGAGCTGTCAGTGCATCATAGGATAAGCTGCGGCATTCTCCAATCAGGTTCAGCATAGATTTGCAGGTCTTGAAGAAAACCTCAATCTGCCAGCGCTTTCCATAAACACGGATAATCTCTTCTTCGGAAAGGGTCGTATCTGTACAGATAAAAGCAAGCCAGTCCTTGCGATTTGCTTTATTCCTTACGCAAACGATTTTCGCCGGAATAGGATTCTCTTTTCCTACCATGACGTCAACAGAAAGCAGATACTTTGATCTGCCACGGCGTTTTTTGTTCCTGGAATAGATCTCTTTGATATTCAGCTGTTCACCACAGTATGAATACTTGATGCGGCTGCTTTTCTTGAGCATAGCAATCACATCCATCCCCTTTGAATGGATGGCTGTGATCTGTGCCGGGTTGGAAAACCAGGAATCAAAAAGGACATAATCAGCCTTTAGTCCTGCACTGAGAGCAGTATCCAACAAGGCCATCATTGCTTCAGGTGCTTTTGTCTGGGCAAGCTTGCGCCTTTTTCCTGCAATGGTTCTGTTATCAAAGTTCTTTACCGGACCGATAATATTTGCTTCTTTTGCAGATGCTAACAGACAGCTGTTTACCGGGATCAGTGTATTTCCGTCACTCCAGCTTAATGTAAGCATCCGAAACCCTTTTTTGAAATGCATATCGGTGTGGTCGAATACTTTTGATCCCAGTTCTGTTTTCTTGCAGCTGGTTCGACTAAAAAGGCTGTCATCAACAATGAACACATTTTTCCTGCTATCGTCCGTTAGATCTTTGAGATCATTATTGACGATATCAGCAGCCAGAAGAGAAGTAAAACGGAGCCAGTTTGTTTTTGCCGAATTTAGGAACCGATAAAAAGTGTTCTTTGAAAAATCTTCCTTAAAAGAGCCAGTTCGTTGCTGCATATACATGCTTCTTCCGACAAAAATGTTGCTGAGCTTGTAGCGGAGCAGAGAAACAGGTGAAACACCTTTTTCTTTCATCCCATTGCATTTGGCGAGAAGCTTGCCGACATGATGCCTGGAAAAAAATCTCTGAACACAATCAATTAACTCGTTCTCATCGCAATAGTTTTGTGGTATACTGGACATGGCATAAATCTCCTTTGTATAGATGGTTTTTCGTCAATTCCATTATACCAAACGGGACAGGTTTATGCCTTTTTTATTGGCTGAAATATTGAATTTTCAAGGTTCAACACACCGTATTGGTGTGGGAAGTTTTAGT
>NZ_BSBO01000087.1:0-1674 GCF_027924685.1 Sellimonas catena | reverse complement strand
AGAAATCGTCAAAACGCTGAGCGCGGCGAGAGCGCCAAAGAAGGATGGAAAAGGGAATCCATATGTAGAGACGATTACGCATCATATGCCGCTATTGGACGCAATGCGGACAGCATCGAGGAAAGCCTTTGCAAGAACATTCTGTTAAAAAGAAACATAAAATGATCAGATAAAGTCCGAGCTGAATTATCTGAAAATAAAAGAAATAAACTGATATCAAAAAAAGAAGAAAAAGTGCCAACGATTACTTGACACATACAGAACAAGAGTTCCGCTTGCACAGGCTGTCCGAAGATGATACAATATTTTTGGGAAATATAGTGATCGATCTTCGGATTGATTGCGAACCGTCTCTGTTGGCGCAGGGGCGGTTTTTTTATTATTTGTAGCATTTTTTACAAGGCGTGTATCCTTGAGAATCTGCTTCTTTAATATCTATACCCTTGGCATTTAGGATTCCACTACAATGTTTATATCTATGATATTTTTGACTATTGTTAGTAATCCAGACAGTATTGCGTACAGTAATATCTACATTCAAAATTTGTCCTAAGTATGTAACATCTTCTGGAAAAGCGCTACAGTGTCGATTTAATTCGTTGTTAAGAGCCTTTTCTAATATTTCCAAAGGAGCCTTATACTTGAAAAAACTCAATAATAATAACAAAAGATTAAACCCATGCAAACTAGAGTCCGGATTCTGGTAAAAACGTAACTTTTTTTCGCATTCATAATTGTAAATACGTCCACCGTGAGCCGCTAGATTTCTATATTCCAAACAAACAAAAAGAGTATCCATCATTAATTCTGGAAGGACAGATTTTGGTATTTTGGAATTGGGATCATATAAATGTTTGACCATTTTTGTTTGTTCGGCAGGTTTGAATTGATGGATAAAGTTAACAATAGTGCTAAAATAAATACTTTTGAAAAGAATCCAAGGAGGAACTATTCCATGTGAAGAAGAATAGTGCGCAATAGGATTTTTGTCTGTTTTTAATGCCTTTTTCATAGTTTCTATAATGCCAGCAAGTGAGAAACAATACTTCTTCTTAGATTTATCTCTATAATTTCTGAACTGTAAATATTCGTCTTGGTGAACACCAAAAGAAGAAGCTATAACATCTGCTGCTGCTTCTTTGATATGTTCTTCTAAATCAAGCATTGCTCCCATGACGGCGTTACGCAGATTTTTGTCCAGTGTATATAAGGATTGAAGTTGTTCAAAGGTGACCCCAGAACGATACATTTTCTTGCCGTTTGAAATAAAAATATATGGATCTCGGTAACTCTTTATCAAATTTGAGTATCCACATTGGAATAATTGTTCTTCTGCATATTCTTCGTCAATAACAATCATATTTTGTGAACGTAATTTTTGAATTTGTTCACTCGGAGTGGTATATCTTATTTCATTCATAATTATTTCTCCTGTGTATGCAAAAAGAGCCTTGGAATACAATCCAAGACTCAATTTGCGACCGGACACCAGTCATTTGCTAATTACACTAGCATTATATCATATGTAGAAGTCTTGTCAAGTATTCACCAGGGTTGTTTCATGAACAACTCAGACCGGACTATACCTGAAATTATTTTCCTATATCGGTTCTGTTGAGCTTAATACGAAAAAAAGCGCAAATTCCCCCCTCTTCTCTTTACATTGCCTTTTTT
>NZ_BSBO01000086.1:0-1813 GCF_027924685.1 Sellimonas catena | reverse complement strand
GATTACCTTCTTTTCTAGGATAGCTCTATTATACAGCAAGAGAAGCATTTCGGCTTGTATTTACTACAAAATATATGAACTTTTCAAGGTGCTATAGACAGGCTTTTGACCCCAATATCATAATAATCAATTATATTTACAAAAGGGATTACAATTTTTCCGTTATTAAAAATATTAGCCGTAAGTGTTTCTATTTTCCCTCTTGCAATCCCAATAATGGCCGCCGCTCCATTCACTGCTACAAGTTGCTTAAATTTCTTTTCACTAATGCTTCCCTGTGAAAGAAATGCTCCCTCCAGTGACAGTTCCATTATGAATTTATGCTTTTCTGATTGTTCAACTTCAATTTCAAAATCAATATTCATTATAGAAAAGATACCGTTATCATCCGTTTCAAAATATGGTTCATTTATTGTAAGTCCAAAACTTCTTTTTGCATCCTTTTCGATATCAACTATATCATTCTTAACAGTAAGATTTTTGATTGTTGCTCCAACCAGTTCTATACCTGGCGCAACTATGTTAAATTTCATTACGCAATCGCCTCCTTGTCAAAAGAATATGATGATATCCATTCTCTTTTCACTTTTTTCTTCTCCGCTCTCTCAGAATCCCATTTGACAATCGAATAATCTGATTTCTCAAGTGGTTTTTCTAGTGCAATAGATAATTCTAAATGAAGCTTTTGACAAATATCATTTAATGCTTTCACTGTAAAATTATACTCTCTGCCTTCCCATTTAGAAACCATTCCTTGAGTCACGCCCATGTATTCTGCAAATTCCTTTTGGGTCATGTCCATTTCAAGTCTACATCTCTCGATCTGTGCAGAAATCTTTGCTAACTCAACAATCGTTTTCACTTCAGATTCTGACAATCCTTCCGAAATCCAATTTGTTTTTTTTGCATTTGCAAGTTTTTCCGCAATTCCCATTATTCTATCCTCCGATTCTATTCTCTCTCTAGCTATCAAGCCATTTTATCCTTTGCAAAGCGGTCTTAATCGCTCTTTGATAGTCTCCCGTGTTTTTTTCCAAAAATGCTGTTAATAGTATTACAGCTCCCTCTTCAATTATGTAAATTATTCTTACATTTTTCTTTGATTCGGGATGCCTGATACTGTATAATCTATCAACACCAGTTAGTTTTTCAAATTGTGGCAGATCAATCGCCCGTTCCTTTTCTTGTTCCAGCACTGCCAAATCTTGAATAAGCTTTTTTTGATATCTTTCCCATGGCGGAATATCTTTCCAAGGTTCATCAACTGCTTTTTTAAATTCCTTCTTTACGCTTGAAATAGCAAAGGTATTTTCAATTCCTTTTACGCATATTTTTTCTAGCTCCACATTCAATTTCTCTCCTTTATCTATTTATAATATTACTTATAGGTAATAATTGCAATAGAAAATACTCTATTTCCTCATATCCATTTCTATTCATCCCTAAGTATTATGCATTTAACCTTTTCTACACAGTACCGCTCGTTTTCGGACAATGTTGTATTGAGACAAATGATTGTACTATGAATCTAAGGAGCATTCCTGTAATTCAGAAATATTGCCAATTGAATAAAAAAGAACCTCAGGGTAAGATTGAGTTGCATCTTGGCGGATGTAAACAAAACAATCATAAACCGGAGGTTCAAAATGAATTTAACACAGAATGACAGACTAAAGCAAGTAACAAGTGAAACTTTAATTGTTGGAGTTGATGTTGGATCACAAACTCACTTCTGCAGAGCGTTTGACTGGAGGGGATTAGAACTCTCCCGAAGAGTGTTCAAGTTTAGTAACACCGGAATGGGATTCCTTAC
>NZ_BSBO01000085.1:0-1828 GCF_027924685.1 Sellimonas catena | reverse complement strand
GAAAGGTGATTTTTGGTGTATAACGATCGACGCGCACCCGCATAGCGGGTGGTTTTTTGTTAAGCGTGCCTACATTTTTCGGAACACGAAAAACTCCATCACGCTTAACTGGCTAAAGCCATATAATAAAAGCCAGGCAAAGGTTTTTGGGGAGTCCATTTGAACAGTCAAACTGTTTGCTCATTTGGTCCAGAACATAGAGGACACGCTCTTGTTCTTCGTATTTATACCCAAGGGAACGCTTTTCATTAAGGAATCTCTGTATATGTTCCGCAAGGGGGCCGGTGAATGTCTTATTCTTTGACATAAGGCTTCACCTCCACTTCCAGGGCGCATTTTCGCAAGCCGTTTATATCCACCCTGAGATAATGTTTTGCCACCTGCGGATCCGAATGCCCAAGTATATCTGAGATAGTGGACGCATCCACTTCATTCTGAAGCAAGTTTGTTGCAAGCGAATGACGGAGGGAATGCCAGCCATAGCGCTTGGATTTATCGATTGGAATACCGGCTCTTTTCAAAGCTTTATTGATGTTGTGCCGAAGCGTACTTTTAAACGGGCTTCCTTTGTAGGGGGCGTTATGCGTCACAAAGATATTTGGGTAATCCGTAACGGGCCTCCCGTTTTTCAGGTAATCAATGATCGCCCACCCCGCATCATCCGGAAGCGGAAGCGATAGCGGTTCCCTGGTCTTGTTCTGGGTAACAGTAATAAGTTTCTTGCCCCAGTCTATGTCATTGAACGTAAGAGAAAGTATATCGCCAATGCGAAGACCAAGCCTTGCCCCCAGAAGGATAATAGCGTAATCTCTTTTGCCAATGGGGGTAGTGATATCGATACTGTTGATCAGTTGTTCGATCTGCTCTTCGCTCCAAACCGTCGGGAGTTTTGTACGCAATCTCTGTGGAGGATGGGGCAAAAATACTTCTATAGGTTGATCAACATACTTGTGAAGAAAGGCATACTTGAAGTACTGCCTAAGGGCAGATAACCTTTCAGCGATCGTTACTGGGGCGAGTCCGATCATTGTTTCAGTAAAACGGGACATTAGATCAGCGGTAACACCATTGAGATGATGAATGCCCGAGGAATCCAAAAACAGGATCAGATCCTTAATGATACCCCGGCAACGCCGATAGTGACACTGGGAGCATCCGTATTCTACTTCATACTGTAAAAACCCTTCTGTCACCTCCTTAAAGGGAAGCGGCCAAACAATTTCCCCGTCATAATCGTGCCGTCTGAACAATGTACCGAAGTTATAATATTCAGCAAGTGATCGGATTACCCGAAAGTAATACATCTCATTTTTAGAGTGTTCTCCGGATGTAACAAAACCTCCAAGTTGTTTGAACTTCCATAGCAAGAAGTCTGTTCCCCTGGACTGTGAGTAATCACAATCCCCTGCGTATTCCTCGAATTCCCGGAATACTTTGCGATATCTCCGCAATGAATCTTCGGAATACTGAAGCCCAACCAGCTTTTCTTCCAGTTCTTTGCAGAGCTCTGTAACTTTGATTTGTCTTAGCATAACAAACCATCTCCTTTCTGATATGTGACGTATTGTCAGTTACATCAGAAAGTATCGATTATTATGTAAAGAAAAGCTATATAAAAATCCGTAGTTATACAGGCAAGAGTTTTTTTCTTTCCATAAATACTTGCTTGTCATAATAGATCTTATGACAAGCTTGTCATAAGATCTATATCCATCTTGCTTCCTTCCAGGACAGGCATGTCTCCTCTCCTTTTGACTGGACGGGAGGTGATTCCGTTGAGTAACCTTCCGATTCAAAAAGTCTGGCTGGATTCCTATGACGATTACTG
>NZ_BSBO01000084.1:0-1978 GCF_027924685.1 Sellimonas catena | reverse complement strand
TATAACCTGACTTTTGCAGATAAAGAGAATTAAAAATGGCCGTAATCCCAGTATTTATGCGGGACTACGGCCTTGTTATTTTGTCATTTTTTCATGGTGTTTTTTCTATTTTTTTGTCTTTGCCAAAATTTTTTTTATTTCTCCCAGCGTACGGATACGTTTTCCGAAATCAATATCCATAATCGATCCAATCTCTTTTAGTACCTCATCATAGTAATCGAATAGATAATAGTTTTGCTGGAGCAGGCTGCATTCTGCTTTTGACAGGGAGTCCAGGATTCTTCCGACACTGTATTTTCGTTCCAACTTATTTTCCAGTATCCTTGCTATCGTCAAGGCTACAAAACAGGTCAGGAAATGTGCTTCGATATGTTCTTTTGTCCAGACGTATACGGGTCTGGCTTCCAGTTCGCTTTTGGTCACCTTAAAAGACTCTTCGATCCGCCATAGCCCCCGGTACATGTCGATGATTTCATCATCCGATGTCTCCATTTCACTGGTCAGGAGCATATAGTAACCGTCCAGTGCTTCCTCTTCACGGATCTTTTCTTCATCAATATCCAGTATGGATGAGGAGGTAAGGATCTCACCGGTCTCCTTGTCGTAGTCTATTTTTTTGACATATTTTGCTGCCCCATAGGAAGTGGCTCTTGTGTAGTTCCCCGGGTTTTGTGCCAGATCTCTGGCCTTTGCCAGTGCGGTTTCCCGTTCGGCTTTTGCCCGCCGGGCATATTTTTCACTCCAGAAGACGACCTGTTTCTCGTCCACCTGCTTTTTCATCTTTTTGCCGGTGACAGAAGTAACCAGGATCGTTCTTGGGGATTTTCGGGATTTTCGTTTATATTCCGTGCCAAGCCACTCGTAGCCCTCTTCTTTGAGGACATAGTCTTTGATCCCTTTTTCAGCTCCTCTGATGGACATGCTGAAAACATATCCATCATGAGTAGGGGTATTGATCGTGTACCAGATGTTATCGCCTGTCGTCATGCCTTTGTCAGCAACGGAGATCAGCCGTCCAAGGTCAAACTGTTTTTTGATGCGCCCGAAGTTTGGCCGGTAGGTCAGGCAGTCATTGGTATTGCCGGGAAAGAGTTCGTAAGTAATGGGGATTCCTCTGTTATCCATGAAAAGGCCCATCTGTATAATCGGGTTTGGCCGGTGCTCTTTGGAAATGCCTTTGTGAAGGAAGTCGTTTTGTTCATCTGTTTCGAAATAGTAGTTTGTAACATCATAATAGATCAGGCTGGTATCCCTGCCATAATTCTTTTTAATCCTGTCATTCATCCATATCTGCAGGTTTTCCCTGTGTTTGTCCAGAAAAGAAAGGCAGCGGTAGACATCATCCAGGGAGTAATCCGATCTTTCAAAAAAACGTTCCCGGCCGTCATAAGAAGATTTCTTTGAAGCAGGAAAAAGGAGTCGGGAATAAACAAGCATCTTCATAATGGCGTTGGCATCATACTGTTCTTTCGAGTGGCGCTGCCGGTTGGTCAGGAAGGTATGGATGCCGAGTTCATGATAGATCCGGCTCAATGCGGCATAGCCGAAGTTTTTCCGCAGGTCATCATCAATGCGAAGCCTGTCGGAATCGTAGAAAGTAAAGTGAATCGGGGCTTGCTTTTTCTTTTTTTCCTCATTAAGTTGCGCTACACGTTTTGTGAAATGAGCAATCGGATCCTCATACTGCTTTTCCAGTTCATCGAGCCAGCCGATAGATTCTACGGTTTTCTGGCGGGAGCATTTCTTAACTTTATCGTAATAAGTATCAACAATAGAAAGACGGATGCGGCCATGAGAGTTCGGTGTTTTTTTAAGATACATAATAAGCACTCCATTTCATATAATACTTATTATACCACAAAACGTTACAAAACGCTAGTAAAATATGACAAATTTAAAAAATAAAAAAAGCTTGTAAGCCGCCATACAAAAGGATTTCAAGCTATAAGCGAACATATGTTACTGCAAAACTGTGGCG
>NZ_BSBO01000083.1:0-1984 GCF_027924685.1 Sellimonas catena | reverse complement strand
GGAACACCGGTTCACCTGCCATTCTTTCCGGCATGCCTTTGGAACTCACCTTTATGAAAACGGGGCCGACCTGCTTACCATCAAAAATCTCATGGGACACAAGTCCTTGAAGTCGACCCTGATCTATTATGACAAGCAAATTCTTATGACAAGTTGCCCTGGCGGATATACAGTTTTGCTGAAATATCCGCCCGAACAACTTTCCATAATTAATGCATCAATCCATTAAGCCAATCCAGAAGAGATTTGTCTTCGGTCCAATCTTTTATGGGTTTGTCCGGAAGGACATCTTTTCCAGGCTTCATCTTATCAAGCGCAGCTTTCTTCATCTTGATGCTGGTTTTTGAGTATACTTCAGTTACTTTCAGATCAGTGTGCCCAAGAAAGTCTCTTATAAAAATCGGGTTTACATCTGCTTCTGTAAGATGCATGGCCTTTGTATGCCGTATTTTATGTGGAGAGATTTCTTCAATTTCACAAGCAACCGCATATTTTTTGAGGATATACGCTATACCTTGCCGTGTAAGCTTCCTGCCCTGTGAGTTATAGAACAATGGATGCTCAAAGTCAGATGGAGAGTCCAAATGCTGTTCTAAAAGATAATTCTTCAGAAGAGCGGTAGTTTTATCCATCAGAGGAACGCTTCGGGTTTTCCTTCCTTTCCCAGTCAGTTTGACCTGGGCAGGGAATTCCAAACGAAGGTCTCCGACGCGTAAATCTGCAAGTTCCTGCACACGGGCACCGCTATCGTATAGGAGAGTGAGCAATGCCTGATCGCGGCGTCCTTTACGTGTTTTGGTATCTGGCATGGACAACAATGTTTTGGTTTCAGCTTCGCTAAGATATCCCACCTGACGCCTACTGGTCTTTTTGTAGGGGATTCCTAACACCTGCTGACATTGAAACATGTGCTCCGGAGCCTGCATCTGTATATAGCGGAACAATGAATGAATCGCAGCAAGCCTTTGATTCCTCGTGCTTATACTGTTATTGCATTTACGTTCCAACCAGTTTAGAAACTCTGCGATCCGTTCAGCAGTCAGGTCAGCTACGTTAAGATTTTCTGGCCTTATACCCAGTATATCTCGGCAGTAGGTCAATAGCCGTATGTAAGTATCTCTGTAAGAAACAATGGTGTTGCTGCTTTGGTTGCGTACCCCTGGCAGTTCCTTCAGCAAAAAATCACTGAGCATGCGGGGAAAATCATTCGTCTTCATACTCAGTTTTTACCTCCAGGTCTGGAATGATGTCAGCATATATCCTACTGATCTGATCGACCAGATCAGGAAATGCTTCCGCTGTAAGTTTCAGATAACGGCCAGTGGCGGAAAGAGAGGAATGCCCCATGTAAGTCATTAACAGCGGTAACGCAACCTGATGGGAGATCCCATTCCTCAACATCGCTTCCAGACTATGCACACAGAAAGTATGACGGAGATTATGCAGGTGAGGCCCGCCATCGCTTTTGTTCCCATGCATTATTCCGCATTCAAACAGGATATCCCGGAAGTAATGATTCACAGATGTTTTGTCATAATGCCCATTGCCACGGCGGCTCCTGAAAAAGAAGCCATCTGGCTCATAAGCTGCGTGAGTTTTACGTCCATACCATTTGATGTACTCCATCACCGAGTCGCTCACCGGGATATCGCGATCCTTATTGTTCTTCGCGTTTATAACGTGCAGGATATTTTTATCCATGTCCACATCCTTCATCCGCAGCCCGAGTGTTTCTGAGATGCGAAGGCCGCATCCATACTGAATGCGCAGAATCGCTGGATAAAAAATATGCGAATTAGAAGAATGCGGACGGATTGAATCTGCAGCATTAAAAATGTCCTTGATCTGCGAATGTGTAAAAAGTTAGTGTATAATTATTATTGGCAAAAATAGGAATTTTTCCTAAATAAAAAGGGAAGCAGAGAAAATCCCTACTTCCCAATCATACAGTTTTTCTTTATGATGTTAGTTGCAAAATAAAACA
>NZ_BSBO01000082.1:0-2180 GCF_027924685.1 Sellimonas catena | reverse complement strand
CAGGGTTGTTTCATGAACAACTCAGACCGGACTATACCTGAAATTATTTTCCTATATCGGTTCTGTTGAGCTTAATACGAAAAAAAGCGCAAATTCCCCCCTCTTCTCTTTACATTGCCTTTTTTTAGAGCTATTCTTTATATATAGTCAATACAAACCGGTTATGCCTTGAAACACATACTGTTCTCGCAGGACGGCATTGTCACAAAAACAATCCATCATTTCTGTCATAATGTTTGTCATGCCGGCTTCGAGCATTGACAGGCGCAGGATATTATACGCATATTTTCTGATTAATGCCAGGTTGTTTCGGGATTTTTTTGCAGGCGAACGGTCTTCCCTGAACGTATCGTCCAATACATGGTGGAGCCGGTTCTCTATTGACCAGTGCATTCTTTTAATGCTTCCCAGTTTCTCTGCGGTAAGGGTCAGGTCTGATATCATTGCGGTACACTGGATGTCTTTTCCTGTTCCTTCTGCCGCAGACGGAACCGGGGCTCTCATCGAACCTTTCTTTAAGAATTCTTCCAATGACGGCGTAATATCATTCCCCTCTTTGTCTCTTTCTACCGGTACTCTTACCTGCTTGATTCGTCCGATACTTTTCACCATGTTCCATTCTTCCTGACTCTTTGTCAGCCATGACACATCTCCGCATATCTGATAAGTCCTGTGTTCATATCGGTCGCGGTTCTTTTCTGTCCGGCTGACTTCTTCATAGTTTTTTAGGCTCTCCCTCAATACCGGATCCAGACGTTCTCCTTTTTTCTTTTTTGCAGTTTCCCTTTCTAACCGGTCCATGACTGCATGAATTTCTTCGCAGGCCTCTGGCTGGTTATTCTTTACTGTCAGGACAAAATGCCCGCCCTGTTCATGGATCTGATTCATGATTGCGGTCTGGGTACCGATAGCATCGATCGTTACGGTGCTTCCGCTGATATCCAGTAGTTTTAACAATTTAGGGATTGCTGTAATTTCATTGGTCTTTGAGTCTATGGGAAGCTGCGCCAGGATCAATCCCCGGACTGTTTCCACTGCGTTCAGAAGCATGGGAACGTCTGCATTTTTTGTTTTTTCTGTTGCGCCACAAAGGGCTTTCCCGTCAACAGCCAGATGGGTATTCTTCGAATCTACGATTTCACCAATCCATTCCATGAAAATATACACGGCCAGTTCTTCATCAATCCCGCTCAACATCCGGCTGATCGTTGACGGAGAGGCAATCCCGTTTTTCAGTTCCAGGTGCTTCCGCAGCCATTCTATATGGTTCCTGCACCAGTTCAGACTCCTGCGGATGGTTGTTCTGCCACAAAGAAATCCGATCGTGACACACACCAACATTTCTGCAAGGTCATGCTTTTTCTCCCTGCCACACCGATAATCCGGAATCTGTCTAAAGTAATAGATCAGCGGGGCCGTTCGGAATTCTCTTTCAGCACATATCAAATGCCACCTGTATTTTTCTCAGGAGTTCCCGCTGTTCTTCATGAATTCTGGAAATGATTTCGGTTTTGCCAAGACATATCAGATAGATGGTCTCCAGCTGATGCAGCTCTTCCAGCCCGACACCACACGTTTTATAAATCCGTCGCGACAGGGAGGCTGTCTGGGCTGCAAACTGATAGCGGAAATCCGATTCTTTTTTGATTGTTCTGGTTCGTTGGATATAAGATGTTGGGGACTGTTTGAAAAGAATGATGGAGAGGACATCTTCCCAGTCATCGCCTAATGGTTTTTTCCAATCATCCGGGCATAATTCCCAGACGGCTTTCGAAAAGCCGTACTCCCAAACTTCCGCATCCGTCAGAGAAACTTTCTTTTTGTTACTTTGTATCACTCCATTCGGAGTAATCACACCGATATAAGTATCGACTGGCTGTGGATATTTTTTCCCTTTCACGCGCCGGGAAGTCCTTTTATAAAGATAATAGGAATCCCCTTTTTTCTTTACTGTAGTTCCTCTGGTCCGATATTTTTGGACCCACTCTGGATATTTCTTTTCAGTTACCGGCATAAAATCCTCCTTCCTGCATAGGTGGAATATACCTATACTATATAAGACATTATACCTCTACTCGAACAAAAAGTCGAGGATTACATATACTGATGTATAGCATATATAACCCTCGATAAAATCAGATCGATTTATACTTTTAAAAATCATTCATGAAACAACCCTG
>NZ_BSBO01000081.1:0-2622 GCF_027924685.1 Sellimonas catena | reverse complement strand
TCACCAGTCCGGCGTTAGGAAATCACTATTCCGGATAAGCGGAAATCACTGTTCCGGGACAGGAAATCACATTCCAGAGCCTTATAATAGAGACATGCATCGCAAGATGTAAATCTATTATAAGGAGGTCACAAGACAATGACCAAGTATCGTGAGATCCTCAGGCTGACCGCTTTGGGACTGTCACAGCGAAACATTGTTCAAAGCATCGGTGTTTCGCAGAAAACCGTAGTCAAGGTTCAAAAACGAGCGCGGGAAATGCATTTATCCTGGCCGTTGGATGAAACCTTGACAGATGCAGCGCTTCAGAAGCTGATGTTTCCCAGGGAATCAAAAGTATCCAAACAAAAACGGATGCCGGATTTCAACTACATCCAGAAGGAGTTGCTCCGCAACGGTGTCAACAAGAAACTCCTCTGGACGGAGTACCTGGAGGAATGCCGCCAGTCCGGTGATGAGCCACTCATGTATTCCCAGTTCTGTTATTACATCCAGCAGGATGAACAGAAGCGCCGCGCAACCATGCATATCAACCGAAAGCCTGGCGAGCAGATCGAAGTTGACTGGGCAGGAGATCCTGCGCAGATCACTGATCCGGATACCGGCGAGATCATCCCCGCATTTCTCTTTGTGGGTGTCATGGCATACAGCCAGTATCCTTATGTTGAGGCTTTTATGAATGAAAAGCAGCGCTCATGGATTACTGCGCATGTTCATATGTATGAGTACTTCGGCGGTGTAACTCGTATTCTGGTGCCTGATAATACCACAACTGCAGTGATCCACAACAACGACTGGTACAATCAGGAACTCAATACCATCTACCATGAGATGGCTGAGCACTACAACACGGCTATCATCCCGGCCCGCATCCGGTCACCGAAGGACAAGCCAAATGTCGAGGGCTCTGTAGGTGTCATTTCTACCTGGATTACCGCGGCGCTCCGTAATGAACAGTTCTTTTCGCTGGCCGAGCTGAACAAGTCCATCCGCAGGAAGCTGGAGGAATTCGTAAACCGTCCTTTTCAAAAGAAAGAGGGTACCCGATACGAGATCTTCCGCGACGAAGAACTGCCATTACTGGCCAAGCTACCGGCTACCCCTTATGAACTGGCGGAATGGAAAAAAGCCACCGTTCAGTTCAATTATCACATATCCATCGATGGAATGCTATACTCCGTTCCTTACGAATACATCAAACGCAAGGTGGATGTGCGGGTAACTGACACGATTATCGAAATCTTTTACAATCACAACCGCATTGCTTCCCACCACCGTCTGTATGGCCGAAAGGGGCAATACAGCACTGTTACGGAACATATGCCCGCCGATCACCAGAAATATCTGGAATGGAACGGCGACCGTTTCCGCAAATGGGCTGAGCGGATTGGAACCAATACGTGCAAGGTTGTTCATGCGATTCTTGCCTCCCAGAGGGTGGAGCAGCAGTCCTACCGAAGCTGTATGGGGCTTCTGAAACTGGCAGATAAATACTCTGCTGAGCGTTTGGAAGCAGCGTGCCGGAAGGCGCTTTCCTACACAGCGAGTCCCAGCTACAAGAGTATCAAAAACATCTTGGCAGCCGGGCGGGAAAAGATGGAACCGGAGTTACAGACTCCCGACTCTGCATCAACTCAGAACAAGCACGCCATCACTCGTGGTGCTGACTACTACAGGAGGTAAGAACCATGACCAATCAGAGTACAATCGACAAACTTATTGAAATGCGACTGACTTCTATGTCAGATGCCTTTATCACACAGATGGATGATCCAAGGATGAAGGATGTTCCGTTCGAGGATCGCTTCGGCCTTCTGGTCGACATCGAATACAATAACCGTAAGAACAACAGTCTGAAGCGTCTGATCAAGGGAGCCGGGTTCGATCAGCCGGAAGCTTACATCGCTGATATCAACTATACTTCCGGCCGGAAACTTAACCGCGGTCTGATCGAACGTCTCGCAACCTGTGAGTACATCACGGAGCACCGAAACCTGTTCATCACAGGTGCTACCGGGAGTGGGAAGACCTACATGGCCTGCGCTTTCGGTATGGAGGCCTGCAAACAGCGCTATAAAACAAAGTATGTGCGCCTGCCCGATATGCTCCTGGAGCTTGATCTGGCGCGTACAGATGGCACCTACAAGAAGGTTCAGGCCAAGTATGCCAACCCCGTCCTGCTCATCATTGATGAGTGGCTCTTGTTGAAGCCGACAGAAACGGAACAGCATGACATTTTGGAACTGCTCCACAGAAGACGGAAGAAATCCTCCACGATCTTCTGCTCCCAGTACGATCCCAGCGGATGGTACGACCAGCTCGGTGGCGATGACAGCCCTCTTGCTGAAGCCATCCTTGACCGCATCATGCACGATGCCTACAAGATCAATATCGTTCCAACTGATCCATCCAACTATCGCTCTATGAGAGAAGTATACGGCTTGGATCCGGCGCTGAGCGAATAATCGTTAACAGCCAACTGGCGTCCCCATCCTGGAGGTTCTATTTTTCAGGATGGCGGCTCCGCCACATTTATTATCTGTCTGGAACAGTGATTTCCTCTTTTCGGACAGGTGATTTCCAAAACACCGGACAGGCGCTTTCAGCGCACCGGTATATCCA
>NZ_BSBO01000080.1:0-2664 GCF_027924685.1 Sellimonas catena | reverse complement strand
GTAAGTAGGTAATCATCCGTACCTTCAAATCCCTTCCTGCATTTGATAAGATGGTCTCAAATGATGGAGGTAATACCAATGGATATGAATAATAATGTAATCTCAAAAGCTGATCTTTGGGCAGATCGGATCCATGCTTTCCAGGAAAGCGGTTTATCCCGAAAAGTCTGGTGTCAGCAGAATGAGATCCCGCCGTCTACTTTGGGCTATTGGATCCGAAAGATTCAGTCAGAAGCCCCGGGAACAGAACCTGCCTCCGATCCGGTGTTCGCAAAGCTGCCTTCGGAACAGGAGCTGCAGTTTAACGCCGGGACAGGAAATCATTCTGTTACGATCCTTCTTCCGGGAAACATCCGGATTGAGATTGGCGCTGACTGTCCGGCCAGACTGATGACTACGCTTTTTCAGGCTTTGAAGAACTATGCTTGATTTTTCAGGAAGCGCAACGGTCTATCTGGCGTGCGGAGTTACAGATCTCCGCAAGAGCTATACCGGTTTAGCCGCAATCATCAAACTGAAATTCCATCTCGACCCGTACTCCCGCTGTATGTTCGCGTTCTGCAATCGCAGACGCACATTGATCAAGATCCTCCAGTGGGACGGATCCGGATTCTGGATTCTGATGAAACGTCTGGATCGGAATTCCTTCCATTGGCCGGACACACCGGATGAACTGCGGAAAGTGACTCTCAAAGAGATCCACTGGCTGTGCGATGGATTATCCCTGAACCCCAGCGGCGCTTTTGAAGAACGCCACCCGAAGATCGTAGTCTGATCCCGATTCCTGTCAATTCGCAAAAAGCCGAAAATTCCTTGATTTTACGCGGATTTTCCTCTACTCCTGAAGGCGGTTTTCAATAGAAACCAGATCCTTTTTATGGTAAACTGTCCATAGAGATTTCAGAAAGATGAGGATGTGCGATGGATCCGGTTTTTACAGAAGAACAACTGAACAGGATGAGCAGGGAGGACATGCTCTCTTTGCTGAAGATCATGCAGGAGCATCGTCAAAAGCAGGAAGAAACGCTGCAGAAGCAGGAATCAAGGATCCAGATCCTGGAAGAGAAAACAAAGGAACTGGAATTCCTGAACGCAATGCTCTCTGACCGCCTTACCCTTGCTCAGAGGAAACGCTTTGGCGCGTCCAGTGAAAAATATGCGGACGGGTATACCCAGCTGAATCTTTTTAACGAGGCAGAGCAGGAAGCGGACCCGAATACCCCGGAACCGGACCTGGAAGAGGTCCATCCGTCTTCTTACAAGAGGAAGAAACGTTCCGGCAAAAAGGAGGAAGACCTTTCCTCCTTTGAGACAACCGAAGTCATTGAGTACAAACTGACAGGGGCAGACCGTTACTGCCCGGACTGCAATACGAAATACAAGGTTGTCACAAAGGAAACCGTAAAACGGCTGAAATTCATTCCCGCACGGTTTGAGGTCGTGGAGGAAGTGACCTTTGTGTACAGCTGTCCGAAATGCGGGGCCATGAAACGGCCGGAAAAAGCGCCGTCCCTTCTGAAAGGCAGTGTGGCAACTCCATCCCTGGTGGCAGGCATCATGAATGCCAAGTATGTAAACGGGATGCCGCTTGCGCGCCAGGAACGGGAATTCGCCCGGTATGACCTGAATCTTTCCACAAAGACCATGGCGAACTGGATCATCCAATGCGCCGACCGGTATCTGCAGCCGCTCTATGATCTGATGAAAGAAGAGCTGCTCCGGAGTAAATATTTACACGGAGACGAAACCAGGATTCAGGTGATCGATGAGCCGGACCAGAAGGGGTCCACCCAGAACTGGATGTGGGTCTATCTCACCGATGAATACAGCGGTTCCCCGCAGATGGTCCTCTTCCAATACGAAAGGACCCGTGCCGGATACCATCCGAAGGAATTCCTTGGAGATCAGTTTGAGGGATATTTCACCTGCGATGGTTACCAGGCATACCACAGTCTCCCGGAAAGGATCACTGTAACGGGATGCATGGCCCATGCGAGACGCAGATTTGATGAAGCCCTGACGGTCCTGAAAAAGGATTTCACCAAAGAGCAGCTGAAAGAGACAACCGCATATCAGGCAATGGCACGGATCGGGATACTCTATAAGATTGAGGAGATGATCCGTGACAAGTCACCGGAAGAGAGGTATAAAGAGCGTCAAAAGCAGGCAAAACCGCTTTTAGAGGCTTTCTTTGAGTGGCTCCATACCTTGGAAGATTCCGTAGACCGGTCTTCGCTGATCGGTGAGGCTGTCCTGTACACCCTGAACCAGGAGGTTTATCTGAAGAGATATCTGGAGGACGGTCACTTAAGTATCGATAACCTGGCGGCGGAGCGTGCGCTGAAAAACTTTGCGACAGGGAGACGGAACTGGCTTTTTGCAAAGAGCATCCGTGGAGCGCAGGCCAGCGCGACTGTATACAGCATCACGGAAACAGCCATGCTAAACGGGCTGAAACCCTACAATTATCTCACCTATGTGATGGGGCAGATGAAAGATCTTGGTCCGTTCCCGGAAAAGGAAGCCATGCTGGAACTGCTTCCCTGGTCCACCAGCCTGCCAGCTGATTGTCACAGCAAACTTAAAAAGTAAGAGACAGATTTTCCCCTGGTAAGTGCCGGGGGATTTTTTGTTTTGTCAAGGTACGGATGATTACCTACTTAC
>NZ_BSBO01000079.1:0-3054 GCF_027924685.1 Sellimonas catena | reverse complement strand
CATCCCGTTACTGTTGTCTGGTTTGTGGAACTTGAAGTTCCTTGTTCTGAATAATTCTCATGAATTTTCAGGGATCGTTGTCTATTGTTCAGTTATCAAAGTTCTTTGTTTTCGTTGCCGCTCTCTCACGACAGCTATATTAGATTATCACATCTGTTCCTTTTTGTCAAGCACTTTTTTCATCTTTTTTTGAGTGGTTTCTGCGGCGGTCCGTCAAGCCAATGTGGGAAACCCGTCCTCAGGATTGTCACTCTGAGATGTTTTGTGCTGACAGTTATCAGCGGAACGTGTTATATATTATCATCCGGGCTTGTAAATGTCAACAACTTTTTTCAACTTTTTTATTTTTTCTCTTTCTTCCAGGTTACTGTTCTCCCCGTATTCAGGAGCAGAAAGGCCCCGCCATCAGCGGAGCCCCATAAGAATCTTCAATATATAATTATTCTGATACAGGAACCGGAGAAACGCATTCCCGTTAATCTGCGCAAAGATCTCTTCCCCGGCCGGTGTTGTGTACAGGAGCGTAAATACAAGGAACACAATCCAGATAAAAATCAGCGCCATCACAAGTCCAAGGGCTGCTCCGGCAATCCGGTTGATTCCTCCTATGATCGGAAGCCACGAAACTACATCCAGTATATACATAACAATTTTCAGTGCGGCCGATATGACAAAAAAGAGTACGACCGCAGTCAGAATCTGAATAATCAGACGTGTAATCCCTTTTGCGATATAGTCTGCGAAGCTGTCCGCTCCGATCATACTGTAAATTTCTTTATTATTATTTTCCTGCAGATATTCCTTAAATATCTCCGGCACCTCGGAATTCTCTATAATCTGTGCCTGTTCCTGTCTGGAAATCTCGCCTCCGGAAAGCTGCTCTGCCAGTGCCGGCAGATCGATATCTGTTCCGTTTTCTATTCCGGCCTGCTCTTCCAGAGCATCCGACATGTTTGTCATCAAGGCACTTTCAAGCCGCTCCTCAATCCAGTCATCCGCCGGGGTGTACTGAATCACGGCATCCGCCGCATACGGCGTGAGTACAACCACCAGAATCCACGCGGCCACCGCCGCGGCCAGTGATACTGCGATGCGCAGTGCCCCTTTGATATATCCCACAATGATTCCTATCGCCAGAATTCCTATCGTTCCATATAATAACCAGTTCATGTTGTTCTCCTATTTTGTCAGGCGTATTGTCCGGGTTCCTTTGTTACTCATCATCAGATATTTATTGATTCCTTTCAGAACAAAGATGTCTCTGATATCCGCCCCCATGCTTCCTTCAAACCGGTGAATTCCACCTTCAGTGAAAATGCTGGCGTTCTCACCGTCAAACAGGATTACCTGTCCGTCATCAATTTTGATGTTACTATAATCACCCTCAAATTCCTTTGATATAATCTCTTTTCCGTTATAATCGTAAAGCCGCAGTTCATATCCGGCCGAATCTGTATCTTTCAGAACAAATGCAAGATATTCTTCATCGTAGGCGATACTTCTGATTTCTTTTTTGATGTCAATCTTCGTACTTTCTTTCGGCTCGGATCCTTCATAAATCACGAAGCCGCCGTCGCCTACTGCGACCGATTTATCATCGGATACAAAGAATACGCTCGGCATGAGCTGATTCTCATAAGTATCTCCGCCGATTTCATAATTCCCGTCTTCGTGTGTTTTTCCAAAGTCGTAATAAGTAATCCTGGTATCCACCTGACCATTCTGTACCACCAGATAAGAGACAAGAAGTGTCGTTCCGTCAGGCGACAGCGCAATGTCAATCGGATATCCGCTTGCAGAAGACGCAACGCTGTACTCGATCAGTACATTTCCTGATACGTCATAGCACTGAATCATCGGAGTGCTTCCATTTTCAAGCAGAACGGCTGTAACTCCCTGATCTGATACGGACATTTTCTCTATGGGAAATGTCGTACTGATCTGCCCCCGCAGTCCATTTTCTCCGAATACTGCAATATCGTTGCCACCCTGCTCTGCTACTGCCGCGGAAGTACCGCTGACTTTCATAACCGGTTTCTGAAACTGGACGCTTTCCGTCCAGAGTTCAGCCCCGTCCAGATCGAATAATGCAACACCGTCGGTATCACAGCTCAGTATATTCTCCCCATAACGTATATAAAAGCTGTTTCCCGACTCTGCTTCCTGAATCTGAGACACGACCTCAACCCCTGTATAGGTCTGAAGTGTAATCGTCAGATAGGAGACCGCCACGGCCGCTGTCAGAACTCCCACAATGACCCATCTTCGGATCGCCTTTTTTGTTCTGGCCCTCATAGGCTTTTTCTTCTTTTTTACCGGATGCATTTCTTCCGGATTCTCCGTTTCAATAGAAGGCTGTACCGTCCACATCTCCACCCGGGGCTTTTCGACATACTTCCGGCCGATCCGGACAGCAGTTCCCTCCCCGAAAAGATCCGGGATATCAGCCCTCGGGACTACGTGGAACCTCATTTGCTGCTTATCCTTCATATTGCTTTCCCCTTTGTATTTTATTTATACTGTTCTATTTCTGATTATCATAACATACTTTTTCTTACGGCAACAGTAATTTTTGCCCGATGTATATGAAATCCCCATTCGTAAGACCGTTCATCCGCGCGATTGCGTCTACATAGGAAGTATCTCCATATACCTTCCGGCTGATGGTAGCAAGCGTATCCCCACGCTGCACCACGTAGTACTCTTCCCCTCCGGAAGTCTCCTGCTCCTGTATTTCCAGTGTGTCTTCACTGCTGCTCTTAACATCCGTTCCTTCCTCAACCTCTGTTGTCACTTTCTCTCCGGATGCCTGTGCTTCTTCTTCGCCTTCCGCCTTTTCCACGGTTTTTGTAATCTGGTCAAGAGAGGTCTGAACTGCCTTGATCTTATCATAATTATTTACCATTGTCACGCCGATGATCAGAATAGTATGTGTCAAGTAATCGTTGGCACTTTTTCTTCTTTTTTTGATATCAGTTTATTTCTTTTATTTTCAGATAATTCAGCTCGGACTTTATCTGATCATTTTATGTTTCTTTTTAACAGAATGTTCTT
>NZ_BSBO01000078.1:0-3074 GCF_027924685.1 Sellimonas catena | reverse complement strand
TGTCGAGCGACACTTTCTGGTAGCCACAAACAGCATTTTATAATCGCCAACTTTTCCAGAAAAAAAGCACAATCGCATCTCAACGACACGGTCATGCCTCTTTTCCTGCATTCTTTCAGCTCAGTGCCTGGTTATTGATTGCCGCCAGCATCACCTCGGCATCGATCACCTTTTTCTCCATCTGGCTTCCCAAAGTCATCGCGTCTGTCATTACATTATCAATCAGACGCGGATTTCCCTGGCTGTAGCTGTGGACGGAGCTGATTGCCGCGGTATCGATGATCTCCGGGCTGCCTCCTGCATTCCGGATCTTCTGCCGGATATAATCCGGCACCTCCTGGTCTGTAAGCCCGTGGAAGTTGTAGTGGACCACGATTCTCTGCCGCAGCGCCTCGTTGACCTGTTTCTCTAGGATGTGGTTCAGGTAGGGCTCCCCACAGAGAATCAGGGAGAAGCAGTTCACCGAATCATACTTCTGGTTCATCAGCATTTTCAAATCCCTCAGGATACTGCTGTTCAGGTACTGTGCTTCATCCAGGATACAGATGAACGGCTGCCGTTTCTCTTTGTACAGATAATACAGCCGTTCCTGGATCGACTTAAACATCTGGCTCTTCCCGAATCCGGATTCCAGCCCCAGCGCTTCACACAGCTGGCGGTAGAATTCCTGCACGCTTACGGTTGACAGACACAGATAGGCGCACTGGTACAGGTTCGGATTCAGTTTTTTCGAAAAGCACCGCAGCGCGAACGTCTTTCCCATCCCCGGGCTTGCAGTAAACACCCCGATCCCCCTGATCTCCTTCAGGTATTCCAGCCGGGCTGTCATCTCACGGAAATCTTCAGACTCAAAAGCGTCTTTCTCTTTTACCATCTGTTTATCAAACGGGTTAAAACTCAGCCCATAATAATCAGTGTACATCTTCCCCACCTCCAAGTACTGTGCTGTAATCAATCGACACTTGGTTCTTACGCTTTGTTCTCCCATTTTCCGCCCGGTTTGTCAGGCGCATCGGATGCCGCTTCCCTTCCGAAAATACCCATGCTTTCTCCGGGTCATCCGGAAGGTAACGCACCTCTACCTTCTGTCCGATGAACTGCATCGGCGCATCGTAACACCGGGAATCCAGTTCGACAGTGGCATCCCGTGATACTCTGCGGGTCGCGCGGTTCAGGAAACATTCGTCCAGCCATTCCGGTGACTTTGGCTTCCTTACCGGACGCCCGCTGTGGAGATAACGGGAAAGCGGCGTTTCCCCTGTCGTGGAATGCTCTGTCGTATTGTGTTTCCGGATATATGCTGCCAGGAGATTATTGAACTCCTCCAGGGAGCGGATCTGGCTGATGTCGAGCCCGTAGAGCCATCTTTCCTTGAGCGTCCTGAAATTTCGCTCCACCTTCCCCTTGCTGGCCCCATCCCGGACAGGGGTATGCAGAAGCACTGTCCCAATGGATGCGCAGATCATATCTAGCTGCCGGTTTTTGTAGGGCGCGCCGGAGTCCACATACAGCTTGTCCGGGATACCATAAGCCGCAACTGCATCCTTGAGGACCTTCTGGAAGTTGTATGCATTCTCCTGGTAAAAGATCTGCCCGCCTACGATCATCCGGGAGTAGTCGTCCAGGATCATGATCAGATATGTCCTGTGCTTTTTCCCGTTTTCTTCCAGATACGGAAGGTAACACGTATCCGCCTGATACATTCCTCCGAAATACGCCTCTTCGAACGCTTTCCGGTCACGGCCGGCCAGCGCCGCGTCTGCACTTTTCAGCCCGTTGCGTTTCACAAATCTCTGGACGGTTGCCACGGAAACCGTTGCCGGGATCAGGCTTTCCTGCACCAGCCTGGCATGGACCTGCGTTGCGTTCAGCCTCGGATATTTCTGCTTGATCCGGTAGATCTCATCGATTGCTTCCTCTGTAAGTACCCGGGTCTTTCCCAGGTCTGACCGCGTTTTTGGCGTCAGGGCGTCAATCCCGCCATTCCGGTAAAGGGATACCCATTTCCCGATCGTTTTGGGCTTGTATTTCACTATCCGCCCATCCGGAAGACGCATCGGGGTCTGGGCTACCCTTCTGCAGTATGCCATGACCGATTCATCCGGATAGGTCTCCTGGATCACCGGCGCAATCATCCCAAACCGGAGCCGTGCGATCTCCATCAATTCATCCATTCTGTCTGTTTTCTTTTGCTGTTCCATTTCTTATCGCCTCCGGTTACAGCATACCTCTGCCCCTGTGCATCGTACATGCCGGGATTATGGGAAGCATCCGAACCGCTTTGTCTGAAATTTCATCGGTGATGGAAATCTGACGCATGGTATGCCTGGAGAAAGGAATGCCGGAACGAATCCCAGAACTGGGAGAGCTGCATCCCATCTATCTTTCCGATGAAGTCAGATCCCTTTTCCTGTGCATCGTCCAGGACTCCCAGGATTAGCCGTTTATGGGAAAGGAACAGGCTGCGGAAGGTATAAAGCGTGGAATGGACAATCTGGTATCTTTCACAAATTTTTTCTACTGTATGGACATGCAGGAAATAGGCTTCCAGCACTGTCAGGACAAAGCGCAGGCTGTAGGAAGAATAGGGGATCAGCATTTCGGGAAGAAGGGCATGGGTATGTCCGCAGGAGATACACTTTACCCGTGGGACACGCAGAATTACCGTCACTGGCCCGTTATTCTTTAAAGTGACCATGTAACGGGGATAGACATCGTGAAGGATCAGATGTCCTTTCGAATTGCAGTAAGGGCAGGAGTGATCGGAAAGGTTCAAGCTGCGGACCGCTTGGTCAAACCACTCCTGGTCTGAGATTTTTATTTCTTTCAGCTTGCAAAACAGATTGAAAATGCGTATCATAGTATCTGGATACTTCCTTCGGGATGTATTTGTTGAAAGAGGGAACCGGTTCTTGCCAAGGAAGGGGGTCCTTCTTTTTTATTATAATCCTGTCTGTAAAGAGAAAAGAGCATGCAGTAAATCACGGCATACTCTCATCATTCTTCTGATCCATCTATTCTTACTATCTGCTTTTTTCTTTCAATCTCAAGCATTTATAAAATGTTGCTCTACA
>NZ_BSBO01000077.1:0-3271 GCF_027924685.1 Sellimonas catena | reverse complement strand
CTGCCCAAAGATCAGCTTTTGAGATTACATTATTATTCATATCCATTGGTATTACCTCCATCATTTGAGACCATCTTATCAAATGCAGGAAGGGATTTGAAGGTACGGATGATTACCTACTTACAATTGGTCGTAAAAGTCATTGCTGGAAATTCCCGAACAGATGTGGCACTAAAGGATGGGTTCAGTCCTAGAATGTTATATCAATGGGTTCAAAAATATAAAATTCAAGGTTATAACGGATTGATAGAACAACAGAAAGGTCATTCATGTAAAAATCTGAAAATGAAAAAGAAAGAGAATCCAGCACCTCTTACTGAATCAGAGAGAGAAGAACTTATTTGTTTAAGAGCTGAAAATGAATATATCAAAGCAGAGAATGAAGTAATAGAAAAGCAGCAATCATTAAAGAACTTCGCGAAAAAGGATATAAGCTAAAAGATCTTTTAAAAACAATGGATATGGCAAAATCCACTTATTATTTCGAAATAAGCAAAGTAGATGTTGTAGGATCCAGAAACGAGGAACTTATGACTAAAATTCAGAAAATATTTGATTACAACAAAGGTCGATATGGTGTTCGAAGAGTACATAAAGAACTTGTGAATCGTGGTTATATAGTAAATCATAAACGGATTCAGCGTCTTATGCATGCCATGGAACTGTTTAGCAAACGCCCAAAGGAAAAATATCATTTTTATAAAGGTGAAGTTAGAAAGATTGCTGATAACATCATAAATCGAGATTTCCATATAACTGCGCCATTGCAAAAATGGAAAACTGATGTGTTATAATTTAGTTTTTCATAGGGCAAGTGTTATATCTCTCCAATCTTAGATATGAATACAAATGAGATTATTTCTTACGATTTATCGCTAAGTCCGAACATGGAACAAATTCGTCGTATGTTGAACAAAACATTTAAAAAGCTTCCTTCCGTAAAAGGGTTAATCTTTCATTCGGATCAGGGCTGCAATATTAACATTCCTTTTTTTAGAAGTACTCTAAAAGATCATGGAATAATTCAATCCATGTCAAGAAAAGGGAATTGCTATGATAATTGCATCATGGAAACATTCTTTGGAAGACTCAAAAATGAGATGTATTATGGATATGAAAAAGAATACAAATCACTTGATGATTTTGTTGAAGTTGTAAAAGAATATATAGACTATTATAACAACGAAAGAATTCAGGTAAAAACAAAATGAATGCCCCTGCAAAATACAGGAAAGCATCTATGCGCTGTGCCTAATTCATAAAGTAATGTGTCCAGGATTCTGGGTTCATATCAAAGTGTGGGGCGTTTTTAATTAAGTTGAGTATAATATATTCAAAAATTTTTCTAAATATGGTATAATAAATCAACACAAAAGAGGAGTGAATTATATGAGTGCAATTGTTAGTACGTTTATTTATTGTTTAGGAACCACAAACATAGAGGGGAAAAATTCACCTATAAACGCTATGGGAGTTTTGCAGAACTTAACACCAGAATTCATACCAAGTACATTTTCTTTTTCTATTGTTGTTGGTATTAAACAGATTGATTTATCATCAGATCATAAATTGGATATTATTTTTAAAGATACGGAGGGAAATAATTTAGTTGAAGCTAAAGATATTCCTATTAGCGCAGAACAACTAAAAAATGGTGATTTAAATTTACCAGAGGAGCAGCGTGGATTGATGTTGGGATTGGATCTAAGAAATGTTATTCTTAAGAAAGAAGGAAATTATAAGACAGAGGTGAGATTAGACGGAATAATATTGGGAGAGTTTGACATATATGCAAAAGCAAAAAACTAATTTAGAAAGTAGTATTAAAGTAAGTCAAAGTCAGGATAGTAATACATTCCCTTTACCACAAATATTTATTAAGCCATTTGTGGTGGCAAATACAATTGCGTTAATAATGACGCCATCAATTGACAAAAATACATTAAATCAAATCAAGAACGAAAAAATTGTTTTAGAACAATATGATAATGGAAGAATAAAACATTATCCGTACATATCTTTGCAATATGAAAACGGAGTTATTTCTAACAAAGAAGTTAAGAAAAATGAAATACCTATTCAAATAAGCAATGAGATTAGCTTTAATATGTCAGAGAATGAAAACAAGCAAATTATTGATGAGCTGAGAAAGGAGAATGTTGTTTTGAAAAATAAATTAAAAAACAGTTTTCCGACTCATATTGTGACATATATATCAATATGTGGTTTAATTTTGGGTGTTTGTATAACTTTAATGATATTAATGTTTGGTTGCGGAGTATTTCTGATTGATCCATTTTATGTTTTTTGTGCTGTCTTAATAGCATTAACATTGCTTTGTACTGCTATTGCTGCAACATATGATTGGAAGGATTTCTTAAATGAAAAATAATGACAGTAAATTATATTTAAAATTGTTTTCATTGTTAAAATTGGAAACAACGACGAAATACGGACGAATTAATTTAGGCGGAGTACTTATTATAGCAGTATTTTGTTTACTGTATACAGTAGGAGATGGGATAGGGTATATTCTTTCTGTTGCTGAAAATCTTGTTAAATCGATAGCTTTAAAACAGGATATTTATCATAAATATGCCTCTGTAAGTGTTATAGAGGTTGTTATTCCAATACTAATTGCTTTCATTTCATGTCTAGTGTTTTTGGCTTGGCATGAAATGAAAAAGAAAAAATAGCTTTAACTATAGGAGAAACTTTCAATAGCATGTTAGAAAGGGAAGGAAAGTAGCATTAGGGAAATGAACGTGGAAATATATTATTGAAAAAGTTTTTGCTAGAGGTTTTCTGAAAGTAAGAAAGATGGTCTAGAACATGGTGAAGAGATTGGAAGAAACAATATTAAGCAATTCGTAATTTAAAGAACTATTTACTGAACAATTTTGTGATAAAAAGATTTTGTTTGTTAAGAGCTGCACATACGAAAGACACCCTTTGGGGTGCTTTTCGTATGTAATAATAAATCGGAATTGAAGGAGGTTCTGTAATGAATGAACAGAAGATAGTGTCAACAGAATCAACCAATATTGTTATTTGCTGATTTAGTAAAAGAAAAAATGATTAAGCAAGGATGTTGACATTATCAATATAACAGTCCATTATTATTTAATATCTGGACAAATATTATAACTCAAACTTCGCACATAGATTTTGCCTATGCACCTTGAAAATTCAATATCTGGCAGGTATTCGATTATCAAAGTTCACCCTTTGCCCTATGCCGCCTGAAGCTGTGTCTTCAACAAAACAGGCA
>NZ_BSBO01000076.1:0-3296 GCF_027924685.1 Sellimonas catena | reverse complement strand
GGAGGTTCTATTTTTCAGGATGGCGGCTCCGCCACATTTATTATCTGTCTGGAACAGTGATTTCCTCTTTTCGGACAGGTGATTTCCAAAACACCGGACAGGCGCTTTCAGCGCACCGGTATATCCACAAGAAGACGAATCGGTCGTTCTTATGGGGCTGGAATATATAATGAATACTATCCAAACGGTGATGTTTGTGAGAGTTGTGCGGTTGAAGAAATTAGTTGCGATTATGCGACTGGTGCTGAGATAAAAGAGCTGATGGGAACGTCTTGGGATGACGACTAATTGTTTTCAAAAAGGTACGGTAAAGTCCCTATAAATCCTGGCTTATTGGATAGAATTACATGGTGTTAGCACCATGTAGATAGGGCGATTAAGGAGAAATATTCGTGATACCCGTATGATACCTGTTTGGTCGGAAACCATGGATAATTAGTAAAATAAGGATATTACGAATATAAAAACCCATAAAAGTCAACTTGGCATTTAACAATTATGTTATATGTTGGTGGCGAATAGTAAACAGAGAGCCGGGAAGACGCATAAACAGCGGACTTTCCGGCTCTCTGTTTGTCTGAGTTTGTTAAATTTATTTTCCCGACAAATGGAGGATGCAGTCGTTTTATTCAGGCGCGTGCTTCCTCTGTTTGGGGATCCTGAATGTGGCCGATGACCAACATCGCCAGAATGAACAGCGCGATGGTAAATATAAAGGGCAGACGGCGGTCCAGGCTGGAAAGCCATCCGGCCAGGTAGCCGAACGGAGAGGAGAGTGCAATGGTTGAGGCCATGATCAGAGCGTTCAGGCGCGCGCGCTCCTGTGCGTTGATGCTGAGCTGGAGCAGTGCATCCTTGCGCGGATTCACCAATGCGGCGGCAACGGCAGCAGTGAATACGTAGACAAGAACAGGCACTAAACTGTTGACAGGAGAGAGAATCAACACCAGAGCAGCTGCACAGTACAGAACGAGCCCGGTCCACAGCGGAACCTTGAATTTTGCAACGCTCATACGGTGTTGGATACCGACCATAAAGACAAGCATGACGGCAGCGTTTAAAATCGGAAACACGGCCAGGTAGTTTTCAGAAAGCCCGAGCCTTTGGGTTACATACAGCCCGAAAAAGTTGGTGTTTACCATATTGCTGATATACAGCAGGACCGAAACGGCAACGGCCTTCAGAGCGCCCTTGTCCTTCAGAAGGTAAGGAATCAGTTGCCGATATTCGCCGAGCATTTGGAAAACGGAAACACCCTTGGTTTCGGCACGTCGGATTTTCCCCTGCTTTGTTTCCCTGCAGAATTTCAAGGTGATGAGCATTTTGATGATCATCGACACGGTGAAAAGCAGATACAGAACACGCACAACCGGTACTACCGAATAGGCATTGACAAACAAGCCGGAAAGCGGTGCAAAGAAGATGGACACCAGACCGCCGATGCTCACCCAGGTGTAGATATTGACAAGGTCTTTTGAGCGTGCGTCCTCGATCAGCAGACAGTACCACGCGGTCTGGTTGATCTGCTCAAAACAGTTCAGGACGGCAGCGAGTAAAAACAGCCAGAAGTTGTCGGATATAGCCCATACGAGACAAGCCAGTGCCCAACCAAAGAAGTCGCCCATCATGGTGGTGAATTTTCTACCGACTTTATCGGTCAGGATGCCACCGGAAAATGAGAAAAACACTTGAAACACCATGGCGATGGATAGAATCAGACCGATCTGCACGTCTGTGATGCCCTGGGTGTACATGTACAGCGTGGCAAACGGTGCGATCAGATTGTAAGGAATGCCCCATAAGGGCTCGATCAATGCCAGTGTGCGCGGGTTTCCAGGATTATTTTCCAAGACCTGAACCAATGGGTGTTCCCTGAGTTTTTCCAGTTTTGCTTTCAGATTCATATATATTCTCCCCGTATTCTCTCAATTTCCTCCCCATTCTATCATATCGTTCTGAAATCGAAAATAGGATTCAAGTTTTTTTCGGTAAATGAAGGGAGGGCAGATTCGAGAATATGCAATTTGAGAAGGAATAGAACATGAATAAAGAATGGTGTAAACTTAATAAAACAATGTAGTTCTTCAGAGCTTAAGGTGTTGATTGCTGCAAGTTCTGCTTGACTGTAAACCCTGTTTATAGTTTATATTCAAAAATAGAATATAGGTGCTTGAGAAGAGGTGCATGATATGACAATAAAAGAGGTTGAAAAACTGACAGGGTTATCACGTTCAAATGTACGCTTTTATGAAAAAGAAAAACTGATTGTTCCTGTAAGAAATGAAAGAAACGGTTATAGAGACTATTCCAATAGCGATATAGAGAATCTTAAAAAGATTGCATATCTTAGAACATTGGGAATTTCTATTGAGGATATACGAAGTATTATATCAGAAAACGTATCATTACGGGAAGTGATCCAAAAACAAAATAAAATACTAAGAGGTCAGATTAGTGAATTAAACAGAGCAAAAAAACTGTGTGAAAAAATGCTTGACGAAGAAACTATAGAGTATAGTGACTTAAAAGTAGAACAGTATGTGGCAGAATTAGAGAAATATTGGAGTGATAATAAGCCTGTGTTCAAATTGGATTCGGTTAGCTTTTTGTATATATGGGGGAGCTTTGTTACATGGACAATAATTACGGTAGTATGCTTATTGATAGCTTTATTGTTTTACACAAAGTTGCCGCCGAAAATTCCTGTACAGTGGAGCGATGGGGCAGTGTCCTCATTGGTGGACAAGAAATTTATTTTTGCTTATCCGATAGCGTGTATTGTAATCCGTTATTTTGTCAGGCCGATTATTTACGGAAAATTGCAGATGAATTTTTATTGTGAGGTTATGACAGAGTATTTAACAAACTATATGTGCTTCCTTGCTTTATCAGTGGAACTTTTTTCTATACTTTTTATTTATGGAATAGTAAAAAATATTATAGCAATGTTAGTTGTAGATACAGTCGTATTGATTGGCGTATTGATAAGAGGGCTTGCTAAAAAGAATTCAGGTACAATGGAAGTTTAGCACTGACCAATTTATGGGATATAAATGATGGAGTCCAAAGCGTAGAGAGGGTCGTAAAGTCATCCAAATCAGATGATGGAGCGGCCCTCTCTTTTTATGTGTAACATATTGACATTTAATTTGTTATATGGGTAGATAGGATGATATTGGGGTCAAAAGCCTGTCTATAGCACCTTGAAAAGTTCATATATTTTGTAGTAAATACAAGCCGAAATGCTTCTCTTGCTGTATAATAGAGCTATCCTAGAAAAGAAGGTAATCTTTATG
>NZ_BSBO01000075.1:0-3643 GCF_027924685.1 Sellimonas catena | reverse complement strand
TATGAAGATTGGTGTGTGTGGTAACTCAACAATACAACATAAATACAAAAACTGCTACTTTTTTTGGAAAAAAGTGATGGAAATGCGTACCTTGCACTAGCCGTCGCGCTAGCGACTTGGTACAATTATAGTATATTTTATAGGAGGTGCTTTATGGGAATAATAAAAGATGCTATAACTATTGGTAAAATATTATCTAGCGTTATTATCATGTTTAACTTGGATTCAATACGTGAAAATGAACTTAAAAATTATGCCAAACTATATCAATCAGAATGGATTGAAAAATGTAAAACAGAATCCGAAGTTGAACAATATCTCATTACAAAAGCAAAAGAAATAACCAAAAATTAACGTAACTGAACTTTTCATCAAAAAATCCCTCCAGAGGAAACTGGAGGGATTCTTTTAATTCTTTACAATCCGAATCTGAACTCTATCAATTCCTATTCCGTAGATTCCAGCATAGGCATCTGCACCAGTACTGTACTGACTGGACCAGGAAAGCCATCCCGTCCGATCCGTAAGCTGGACTCTCACTTCAGCATGATATCCTGACTTATTAATCAATCGAACCTGAATTCCGTCAATGACATGGCCATAGATCCCGGCATAGTCATTCGGCGTCTTTCCGGATGCATCCGTTACCCAGGAAAGCCACTGCCCACCCTGAAGGTGAACCCGATACTGCAGATTTCCAACCGCTGACTGTGATCCTACTGTATAGGCCTTCAGTCCTGTGATTGCCTTACATGGAATTCCTGCATATCCATCTGAACTTACATTATTATAATTTGTCACCCACGGGAGCCACTGACCGTTTACATATGCCTGATACCGGACATTGACTCCCGATGCTGCCGTGGATCCTCCATTCGATGGTGTTGACGGTTTTGTAGAAACCTCTATAGAACTTCCAGAATCTTCCGGAAGATTCTGGTCTCCAGCCACCATACTTTTAAAAGAACTCCATGTCACTGGATCATCATTAAGCACAAATGGATTCGGGCAGTATTTTCCGACTACATCATAATGCCTAACAACACGGGATAACGGAACATCATATTTCTTCATCAGTCCCTGTACCAGTTTTACTGTACTGTTGATGGTAGCATTCTCAAAATACCAATCCTTTGATGTATCACTTCTACTTCCGGAAGTCCTTACACACATCTCAATATTGATACTATTGTAATTGGTACACTTTCCGTATACACTACCACCCTTGGTTCCCAGATATTTATTTCCTCCAACAGACCAGGCTGCCAGATTGTCGGAAACGCTCTGCCATATTTCTCCATTATATCCTACAAAATAATGGGCTGATGCTCCTCGATATCCATTTGCAAAATAGGTAGCATTGTTTACAGCACTTCCAGGTGCTCCGGTATAGTGCACAACAATATATTTTACATCATTCCCATACCGGCTGGATGCATTGATTGTCTGAAGTTTCTGATTAATCTGTAATCCGTTTATAGTAGCCGCTTCTGCCCGGATCGGCGAAGCTACGACTATTGTCCCAATAACCGGTGTACAGAAAAGGACGGCTGCCAGCGCAACCGCCCTTACTCTTTTCAGTAATTTATTCCTTTTCGTCAGCATCCGTATCATCTCCTTTATGCTGGAATCTCCAAAACAGCTCTGCAACATAGGTCCATCCTTTTGTCGCTACCAGTGCAAGGACAAATCCAATCACGATCATGGCAATAACAAAGTACCATGTAACAGGAAATCCCGTCATATCTACACAAGCAAAATATGCAATCAAGGTTAATGCTACCGACAGCACAAGAACCTGCAGATCCGTCGGGATGCTACGTAAGCCCGGAAGGCCCTTTGTCACCTGTGTAATCACAACATTCAGGAAACAGATTACCCCTGCCACAAAAATCAGGAGATTGATATTCTCCATTACCATTTTAAAAACATCAAGCTGCATTGCATCTACCATAAATCATTCCTCCTTTTACATTCCAATAAGTTTGAATACATAACCAACAATAATTCCAATGATTGCTGTGATTACATATCCACTTACTTTTCGCCACATTTCACCGTCTCGTCCTTCCAGTTTTTCCAACCTGGTTTCTTGCCTACTCTGTGACTTTGCCATACTCTCCACACTCAGAGCCAACCGTTCTACACTTGCTGTCAGATCTTGAATTTGTCTGAGTCCTTCTTCCAGAGCTTCCAATCTGTGGTTGGTCCTCTTATGTTCGTCCTCCATCCTGCGGACAAACTCGTCATGTTCTTCCCTGCTGATTCCATTTTCCATGACCTTCTCTCCTTGTCGTTCATTGTCATTTTTTTGCATAAAAATAAGACCGGTTCACGGTCTCGCTCGGATCTTCATATTTTTCTCTTACCTTACTTCACTTTTGTAACATTATTAAAATATCTTTCCTGAATTTTTATCCACACTTCAAAATTATACAGATCATGTTTTCTAACAACATTAATATAAAAATCATTCGCCACAATATTTCTGGAGAGCACATTGATCTATCTCATTTAGGAACTTAATTTTTCAACTTATCTCATACTCCTGCAATACCTAGTTATCATCCTTAGATAAACACTTAATACTTAAAACTTCAAACCTAGATTAACTTAAGAAGAGGTCTCGGTCTCTGTCTAGCCATATTATTGTTTCCAATCTTTTTATACGTTAGTTAATTACCTCCAAAATATTTCTTATAAGCATATTGTGCCGTTACAATATCTACACCTTTTGATAAAGCGTATTCCATCGCTTCTCGTAACATAGGAATATATACCACATCACCAACATGATGATACATAAATCCAACTTCATTTCTGTCATAAACCGGTTGCCCACTTTCGTACATAAGCATAGGTGAACCATCTGACTCAAATATTGGATTTCCCTGATCATCGCAAACAACTCTATGAAGATACTTGCTGTTAGATGTATGAAACATCCAAATCATCCAACCACCACTTCTTACACAATCATCTATAAATGCTTTCATATCATCAAGGTTCCAATCTGTTCTCTCTTCTGTTGATGCATAGTCAATTCTATACCTCGCAAGTGCATATTTATTCGAATTTTGATTGTTAACAACAGAACCTCCAATTTTGATACCACACTTAAAAACCTTCTCTGCTGATTTATGACATATTTCGTAGTTTCCGGTTGATGAAGAGTATACAAGAATATCACAGGATGGAAAACCTTTTCTTGCAAGTATATTAAATCCTCTTTGATATTCGTAAACAATTGTTTCCTCATCAAGTGATGGAATTTCACTACCCTCTCTATGATTATATGTGTGACAAAGTATCTCTGCACCTCTATCAACACACTCTGCAATTTGATCGTAAGTCATATAATTTACATCACTTCCAATTCTTGTTGGTACAACAGCAGATGCGATAGGCTTTTTAATATCCTCAATAAGAGGAACTACATCAGCCAAAAAATGTTTGTTTCCATCATCGTCAATTATAGTTAATAATGGTTTATTGTAAACAGGAAAATGATTATTTACTAAAACTTCCCACACCAATACGGTGTGTTGAACCTTGAAAATTCAATATTTCAGCCAATAAAAAAGGCATAAACCTGTCCCGTTTGGTATAATGGAATTGACGAAAAACCATCTATACAAAGGAG
>NZ_BSBO01000074.1:0-3757 GCF_027924685.1 Sellimonas catena | reverse complement strand
AGTCAGTAAAAATTTTTTGTAAGATATTCATAAAACTATTATGAACGAAAATGTAACAAAAAGAAAGCCCCAACCCCCTCATGATTGAGGGGCAGGGGAGTTGAATAGGCGTAGCCTATTTTTTATTGGAAATTTGTGCCTGTCCGGCGGGGTTGAATGGATGACAGAGAAGGTATGAAAATTTACTCAGGCATGGTGGAATCTCTTGAAGTGTTAAAAGTGATAAAGTATAATAATTGCATGGATCCGTTTTAAAAACGGAAGAAAGGATGCAGAAATGAGAAATTACTGGGATTGGGAAAGATTCGGAGAAGACATCAGGAGAACTGTTCAGGATGCCGTAGATTCGATGGATTTCAGAAGTCTGAATCAGACGATTACCGATACGATTAACAGTGCGGCGGGAAGCTTCAGGAAAAATTCAGGGAGCGCCAGACAGAGTGCAGGCGGAGAGCAAAGCACAAAAAAAGACTGGGCAAAAGTAGACTTAAGCAAGCTGAAGCGGCCGGTACTGTACGCCGGAACCGGAGGTAAGAAAGCAGCCGGCATGGCACTTTCCATTACAGGACTTGGAATTGGAGCAGTGTTTTTGCTTGGGTTCATTTTCACCGGTCTGACTATGCTTTTGCTGGAGCAAAATGCAGGCCTTACGTTTGGGTTTGTTACGCTTCTGATATTTACAGTGATTTTTGGAGGAATCGGGGCGGCCGGGCTGAAGAAGCTTGGGCGTGTAAGGCGTTTTCAGAGTTATCTCTCTGAACTGCAGGGAAAAGAATACTGTAATGTAAGCGAACTGGCCAGACGGACAAGAAAAAAGGAGAAAACCGTTTTAAAAGATCTGGAATGGATGATCGAAAAGCGCTGGTTTTTACAGGGCCACCTGGATGATACAAATACATGCCTGATTACAAGCAACGATGCTTATGACGCGTATCGGGAGCTGATGCAAAAGCAGCAGGAAGCCCGAAAGAACGAAGAAGAAGAGAAAAAGAAAAAGGCATGGGAAGCGAAAACAAGGGAGGAGGAGCGTGCCAGAAAGAGGCAGCAGATGGATCCTCAGATCCGTACCGTAATCGAGACCGGGCAGAACTATATCCGGAAGCTGAAAGAGTGTAACGATGCGATACCGGGAGAAGTTGTATCCGAAAAGATTTCAAGGATGGAAGAGCTGACAAAGCGGATCTTTGAAAGAGTGGAGCAGGACCCGGATGCGGTGGATGACATTGAAAAGCTGATGGAATATTATCTCCCGACGGCGGTGAAACTGCTGGAAGCATATGAGGAGCTGGATCACCAGCCGGTACAGGGTGAAAATATTCTGAATTCTAAAAAAGAAATCGAAGATACACTTGATACGCTGAATATCGCATTTGAGAAGCTTCTGGATGACCTGTTTCAGGAAACAGCCTGGGATGTTTCATCAGATATTACTGTGCTGAAAATGATGCTGGCACAGGAAGGACTTACAGAAGACGATTTTAAAACAGGAGGGAAATCATGAGTCAGGATTTAAAAGATTTACAGACAGGTCCGGTATTGACCCTGGATCCGTTTCAGGATATGAAACAGGAGATCAAACCGGAGGAAAAAGAAGAGCCGGTTATGGATGAAAACGTATTGACAGACGAAGAGCGGAAAATGGCAGAGCAGTTTGCAAACCAGATCGATCTGACGAATTCGACCATGATTCTCCAGTATGGAGCCGGAACACAGAAAAAGATGGCCGATTTTTCGGAGACGGCGCTTGATAATGTGCGGACGAAAGATCTTGGCGAAGTGGGAGATCTTTTGAGCGGCGTTGTACAGGAGCTGAAAAATTTTGATGACGAGGAAGAAAAGGGATTTTTCGGCATTTTCAAAAAGCAGGCAAATAAACTGCAGAATCTGAAATCAAAATATGCAAGTGCAGAGACGAATGTCAATCAGATTTGCAAAGTACTGGAAGGGCATCAGGTTCAGCTTATGAAAGATATTGCCCTGCTGGACAAGATGTATGAATTAAATCTGACCTATTTTAAAGAATTGACCATGTATATCATGGCCGGAAAAAAGAAACTCAAAGACGTAAGGGAGAAAGATCTTGCAGAAATGAAACTGAAAGCGCAGAGAAGCGGTCTTGCTGAAGATGCGCAGTCGGCCAGAGATCTGGAATCCATGTGTCTGAGATTTGAGAAAAAGATTCACGATCTGGAGCTGACAAGGATGGTATCCATCCAGACTGCGCCGCAGATTCGTCTGGTGCAGAATAATGATACAATCATGGCAGAAAAAATCCAGTCCACGATTGTCAATACCATTCCGCTCTGGAAGAGTCAGATGGTACTTGCCCTTGGTGTTGCACATTCCAGACAGGCAGCAGAAGCACAGCGTGAAGTGACAGATATGACGAATGAGCTGTTAAGGAAAAATGCAGAGACTCTGAAGATGGCAACGGTAGAAACCGCAAAGGAATCCGAAAGAGGCATTGTAGATATGGAAACGCTCAAAGCGACCAATGAATCACTCATTTCTACTCTGGATGAAGTAATGCAGATTCAGGAAGACGGGCGTAGAAAGCGTCAGGAGGCAGAAGTAGAACTGCGAAAGATGGAGCAGGAATTAAAGGACAAGCTTCTTCAGATCAGATAATAAATAAAAAAGGCGTCCGTACGAATAAAAGTGCGGACGCTTTTTGTGTGAAAGCGAAAGACTGCTGACCGTATTACTCGGCTGTACAGACTTCGGTACGACTCTTTCTTTCGAAAATCATGCGGAAAATAAAGCGCACAAGCGGGCCGCAGAAGAAAATCTGCCAGAAAAAGGCCATCGGGAAATTGCAGACAAATGTCTGAAGCCATACCGGAATAAATTCAACACCGGGATGTTTAAAAATCACAGTGGCCCAGAAGCTCATGATCGGGCACATGAAAGCGACGGTGACGCTCGCTCTGGCAAGCGTGACGAAAATCGGTTTATCTTCGCCCGGGGTTACAAGACGGAACGCAATCTTTGGCGCAATCCGTTCGATAAAGAAGAAGCCCGTCACAAAGCAGATCGGATAAATAATGACCATCTCACGAAAGGCATAGAGAATACCGGCATTTGTCAGTCCGCGCATACGCAGGCCGGTATTATAGAGTTCCATTGCTGCAACCATGAAAAAGGTCATCAGCAGTCCATAGATTACTTCTTGAAATTTTGTTTTTGGCATAATCAGTCCTCCTTAATTCATTTCAATGAAAAAGGCGTTAATCCACTGAATGCACAATAGACTACGCCTGGAAGACTTATTTCTATTTTGGCTGATTAAAGCCCTTTCCTTGTTTAGGTAACTATAAGATTTATTTGTACGTCGATCCGTACGCTGATGATTATAGCAAATTTAGATTTAAAATTCAAACAGAAATTTTTCTCATAAAAACAGTAGAAAACATGTGATGAAATAAAAAAGAAAAAAAGATAAAAAAAGTTGTTGACATTTATAAGCCTGGATGATAATATATAACACGTTCCGCTGATAACTGTCAGCACAAAACATCTCAGAGTGACAATCCTGAGGACGGCTTTTCCGCATTGGCTTGACGGACCACCGCAGAAATTACTCGAAAAAAGATGAAAAAAGTGGTTGACAAAAAGGAACAGATGTGATAATCTAATATAGCTGTCGCGAGAGAGCGGCAACGAAAACAAAGAACTTTGATAACTGAACAATAGACAACGATCCCTGAAAATTCATGAGAATTATTCAGAACAAGGAACTTCAAGTTCCACAAACCAG
>NZ_BSBO01000073.1:0-4190 GCF_027924685.1 Sellimonas catena | reverse complement strand
CTCCTTTGTATAGATGGTTTTTCGTCAATTCCATTATACCAAACGGGACAGGTTTATGCCTTTTTTATTGGCTGAAATATTGAATTTTCAAGGTTCAACACACCGTATTGGTGTGGGAAGTTTTAGTCACTTATTTTTTTCATAATGAACTCTACCTCCATAAAGTTCAGTCCAAAGGAGATACTTCCATTTTCTGTATATCATCTATCTTAACTATTGCTACATTCGGACTATTTATAAGACTTATTAATATCGCCTCGTCTTCATAAAAATCATCATTGTACAGACCTTCAAGAGTGGTTCCGTCTATAAGCGTCACTACCACAAAATGCTCATATAATTGTATGTATCTATTGTGGAATTGCTCAGCTTTAAAATATTTATCCATCACAACTACCTTTCCATATTTAGAACTCCACAACTTTGGATTTTTCACTATGTTCAACGCCACGATAAATGGGAAGGTGTCTTAGAGTTTTAATACGGCAATCTGTTCTTCTCCGTCTTTTTCTCCGGTCTCTATAAATCCAAAAGAAGCATACAATGATTTGGCAACCGCGTTTTTGGGCTCATATGACAGCCAACAGAAATCAGCTTTACCACAGGGAAATGTTCTGATAAATCTTAAAGCAAGTTCTACCGCCTGCTTCCCATATCCTCTATTTTGATATTTCTTATCTATCATTAATCTCCAGAGGTTATAGTTCCCGTCTGCTATGGCAGGTGCATCCTTCCAATAGTCATCTTTGTCATAACCAATCATCACAAAGCCGACTGGATTATTACCTTCAAAAATTCCAAATGGAAAAGCATATCCGTTGGATGTAATAGCGATATATGCTTCAATAATACTAATATCATTGCTGGCAACATAATTTTTCTGACTATCTGAGACATTTAACTTTAAAATATCCCAGACATTTTCGCCATTTATTTTTCTAGATGAATCATTCTATTCCTCCACATACAAATTAAAAATTATTCAAAAAATGGTTCCATCGGATGTAAATAAACAAACTGAGAAAAAGGTAATATGACGCTGTAATTCCTAAGCCGTCGTTATAAATTTCAATCAAAGAATGTTCGCTTATCAAACCAGTTACAATAATTAATATCAAAAAACATACAGGAATAATTAGTAAACAAAGTAAAAATTTATGTTTTTTGTCCATTTTGATACCCCTAAACACTCACTTTATCCACTATACTTATAGTATAATTTAATTTTTCAGATTATACAATAAAGAAGGTGTTAAGACTCCCTCATCTCTGAAGTGTTCAAGCTTTTGAAGCAAAAAAATAAGAGAAACGCTATAAAATCAACGTTTCTCTCACTTTTACCTCCTGCCACAGACCGGAATCGAACCGGTACGGGAGGATAAGTCCCGCAGGATTTTAAGTCCATATGTGCCAGTCGATTTTCCCAGAACGTCTTGGTACTGAATGGAACTTAGAGTCCCGAAAAAATGGGGATTTTTACCGGCTCGAAACAGCCTGAATAATAAGTTTCTTGCAAATTCAGTATAAATCAAGAATTTGAGTTTGACAAGACTTTTTAGGCACAAAAGGGATGATGGAGGGATGATGGCAGGATGTCCTCACATCCAGAAAATATAGAGAAAAGGTGACATTCAACCGAACTATTGGCTAGAGGCAGCATCATCATGCTGTCTCTATTTTATTTCAGAAAGAGAGGCTTATTATGGAATACCAATTAGAACTTAAACAAATCGTAGATTTTCCACGCTGCCGGATCTACCGCAACTTCATACAGACCTTATTAAATGACAGGAGCATCCGAACCACCGGAGGCTCTTTTCTTTTCTGGTATCTGGTTCTCTGCTCCTACGCCAATTACAGCACTTCCATCCGGCGCATGGAGCAGCTAACTTATACGCTCTCACCGGGCGAATGGATCTGCAGCATTTCAGAACTGCAGGATTGGTTTCGCTGCCGGTTTCAGCATCAGGCCATTTCCATCCTGAAGCATCTCCAGGAGGAAAGCTGCATTACCTATTCCCTGCTGGAGAAAAACCGCCTGGTCAAATTCCGGATCACTGACTGGCAGGATGATAATACTGCCCTGAAATACAATTATCCCTGTAAAAAGGATACCGGCTTTTTCTTTTTTTCAATTGGAAAAGCCCATAAATTGATCCAGGCAGGCAAATGCTCGGAAATGGACATTCTGCTTGATCTGTGGATCCATGCTGTATACAATGACCCGTCTGTCCTCTGCTCTGACACCGGGCCTGTCGTCTACTATCGGAATAATACCGGATCCCCCCTGACCAGCTTCCAGACGCTGGGAGAACGGTGGGGACATTCCAAACCTACTGTCTCCAGACTATTAAAAAAGCTGGAGAAGATGAACCTGATCACCCTGGTATCCTTCCGTGGAAATCACGGGAGCATTATTTACCTGAACAATTACCTTTCCATTATGTTTAACATCAGCGACGTACTGATTGACAAGGAGGAGATCGCCATGAAAATGAAACTGCCAATTTACATTTCAAAAGAGACACCTGCAGAGGAAACCGCAGAACCAGAGACTGTGTGCGTACCAGAAACGGTGACGGATGCGCAGATCACTGTTTCAAATCCAATTCCCTGCGTTCCAATTTCGCACATCCGCTACATGGTCAAAAAAGTTGCAAAACTCCTGGATACACAAGGGATTTCCTGCTGTCACTGCCCCCGGACCAGGTATATATTATCTCCTTTATCAGACTGCAAGGATAGTATACCTGTAATTGGTCTAAATATTATCTGCCCCTTTGGAGCCGCAAACTACCGGTTTGAGCTGACCATAGAACCCAGGCCGGAGTCTGCAAAGCTGGAGCCAGAGAAGAAGGGTGGACAGCAGAGCCGAACCGTACTGGCGAATCCTGCCCTTCCGAAAGAGGGCAGGATAGGACAGCGAGCTAAGAGGATGCACAGAATGGAACCGCCGGAAATCTTACTGCCGGATCTTCCCCCGCAAATACCGGATAATGCGGAAGCCGGAAGCCAGGAAGGAGGGGATCTGTATGCCGAAGCGTAAAGGACAGGACTTTTCAACACCGGAAGAAAATCCCCGGTTTCATGATACGTACCAGTTCCTTCGCCGTTACCGGGATGCCACATACAGCCTGAAAGTGGTCGTTCACCAGATGGAGAACCAATTCAAGGTGCAGTACGGTTCCAGCATTGATGAGTTCCTGGATTCCATTTATGCAGCTGGGGCAGACCTGGCAGGAAGTGATATTGCGGAACGTGCCAAAAGCATTGAGCGGAGCAACCGGATGCTGAAACTGCTGGAGTCCTCCGTGGATCTTCTGCGCAATAACCACAAGTACGGAGAGCAGTATTACTGGATCCTCTACTATGCCTTCCTCTCCCCTCAACAGCTGAAGAATACCGATGAAGTCCTGGAAAAGCTGGAGCAGCACATTCCCAATATCTCCTACCGTACATATTACCGGAAACGCCACCAGGCGATTGAAGCCTTGAGCAGCATTCTCTGGGGATATACAGCGAAAGAAACCATAGACACCCTGAACAAATTTTTTCCAGAATAATAGCAGAGGTGGGATCTAATTTCTTTTAATCCCACCTCTGCTCAACTATTTTGTAATGTCAAAAGGAGTATTGATTACTTCGCTTTCAAAAATACTACATGATACATTAGCATTTTCCTTTTCCACCAACTCTTTTCCTTGTTGAGCAAGATCACGTGTCATGAATATTCCTATGACACTCCAATAATCTTTATCCCAATGATAAGCCTCCAATCTGAAAATTTTATTCATCAATACCGCCTCCTTCTCATATCCTTTAATTGATTTAATTATGTCAGATAATGGTTTTGAATGCGATGCAATTAGTAAATTTATATTTGAATGCAGTACAAATAAAAATAGAAGATCCTATTTCTCATTCAATCTAAAATCAAATTGTGATTTTATATATTTCTTTTCCATATATTTTGATTTTTTCTGGCAAGCTCTTGTATAATTTTAGGTTTTTATTTACATAAATGTTTATATTTGTGATTTTAGAGTTTTAAATTCACAAATATAAAATGTTAGTGTATAATTATTATTGGCAAAAATAGGAATTTTTCCTAAATAAAAAGGGAAGCAGAGAAAATCCCTACTTCCCAATCATACAGTTTTTCTTTATGATGTTAGTTGCAAAATAAAACA
>NZ_BSBO01000072.1:0-4317 GCF_027924685.1 Sellimonas catena | reverse complement strand
CCATAAGTGATCTGGCTGACCGTCCGCGAATTGGTACAATTGGAAAGAATCACATTCAGAGCAGTTCCGCTTTACTCAGGACTGCTCTTTTTCCGCTCTGAATCTGATACTTTCCTGATGAATTATAACATATTTATAGTATAACACACATAGCAAGACAAGTAATATAAGAAAAATTGATTCCATATTGAATGAAAAAGGAAAAATAATTTCAAAAAAAGAATTGACAAATTGACCTAAATAGGTTAATATAAAGAGCGAAAAGGAGAATAGAGAAAGGGCGAAAGGGTGAAACACTATGGTGAATAATTTTGGAAAGTTCTGCCGGAAGTTACGTATTGATAAAAATGAGCTTCTTTATGATATGGCAGCTAAGTTAGGAGTTTCATCAGCTTTTTTATCAAAGGTAGAAAACGGTAAGAAAAAGCCACCTAAGGAGTGGAAAGACATAATTGTTCAAAGTTACAATTTGGATAAAAGGCAAATTGCTGAGTTGGAACAAGTTATGTATGAAGCGCAGAATTACGATAGCATCGACATAAGTTTCATGAATGATAACGATAGAATGATGATGCTGTCTTTTGCGAGAAAATTTAATGAGCTTGATAAGAACAAATTAAAAGAGTTCTTACAGAAAGAGGTGAAAGATGAATGAATGTAGCGGCTGAACCGTTATCAAGACAATTAATCAGAAAAATGACATGGAAAGTCAGAGAAATAGCTGGATGCGATAATGTATTATATTTTCCGATCGTTCATTTTATCGAGTGGGTTTTAGCTAATCCAGAAAATGAAATGAAGATTGAGTTTGAAATTGTTGAGCCGGATGAAATGATTGATACATATGGTACAACCAATACTGGCAGAAATGTGATAAAGATTCGTAATGATGTTTATGAACGTGCGGTTGAAGGAAATCCAAGAGATCGATTTACTTTGTGTCATGAATTGGGACATTATTTGTTACATCAGCCAGAGTCAATAAGTTATGCTAGAGGTAGAATTCCTGTTTATAGAAGTCCGGAATGGCAAGCAAACACTTTTGCAGCAGAATTAATGGCTCCAATGCATTTGGTTAAGAATATGAGTATTGAGGAAATCATGGTTCAATGTGGAATGTCAAAACAGGCCGCAACTATTCAGTATAATGAAATTCACAAATGATGTTTAGGAAATTTCCTTTACATAGAAAAAACCAAGCACACAAAGTGCTTGGTCGCTTGTTAAAAGTGTTTCCACAATTAACTGGCGTTATAATTCTTTCTAGACAATTGGATTATAACATTGTGGATCTCTTTTTTCAAGTGATTTTTGAAAAAGGAGGTGTTTCTATGTACATATTTCGTGCATGGATTACCACAAAGGATGGTACAAAGATTTATGCCAAGACTTATGGTAAGAGAGCCTTCAGAATCTGGATAGGTCCAGGTCCTGAACCAGCAAAAAGTAACTAGTTACTAAAGTGAGGCACATTTTGCCAGTTAAATGTGCTTCTTTTCTAGACATTATATTATATATAGAAAGGAAGATTATTATGGCAAAAACAAAAACTAGTGTACGCGGAGTACAAAACAAAAAAATTGTTGTAGTTAAAGGATACACAAAAAAGGATGGAACCAGAGTGTCAGAACACCGTCGTTCTACACCAAAATAAAATATAGCCCAAGTTCTTAGGAACTTGGGCTATTGTACTTTTTGCTTATTTCCTGAGGGAAAATATTGTATCATCTTGTTGTAATCTCTGCCTAACTTGCGAACCCCGTTTGGAGCAGACAAAACCATGACGGCAGTGCTCTCTGGTCAGGCGGACATTGGATTTATGGGATCGGAATCTTCCATTTACACGTATAATGAAGGTGCCAAAGACTATGTTGTCAATTTTGCCCAACTGACACAAAGAGCAGGAAACTTCCTTGTATCAAGAGAACCGATTGAAGATTTTTCATGGGAAGATCTGAAAGGGAAGACGGTCCTCGGTGGCAGAAAAGGAGGAATGCCGGAAATGGTCTTTGAATATATCCTGAAACAAAATGATATCGATCCGGAAAAAGATGTAATGATCAATCAAAACATTGATTTTGGTTCCACAGCAGCCGCTTTTTCCGGTGGGCAGGGAGACTTTACGGTAGAATTTGAACCGGGGGCCACCACACTGGAAGCTGCCGGAAAAGGCTACGTTGTTGCCTCGCTTGGCAAAGAGAGCGGTTATGTGCCTTATACGGCATTCTCAGCGAAAAAGAGCTATCTGGAGGAGCATCCGGACCTGATCCAGAGTTTTACAAATGCCCTTCAAAAAGGGATGGATTATGTAAATACACACACACCGGAGGAAATTGCAAAAGTCATCCAGCCACAGTTTAAAGAAAATGATCTGGAAACAATCACAACGATCGTTTCCCGGTATTATGAGCAGAAGACATGGAAAGAAGATCTGATCTTCAATCAGGACAGCTTTGAATTATTACAGGACATTCTGGAGGATGCCGGCGAACTGGATTCCAGGACTCCGTACGAAGATCTTGTCACAACGGAATTTGCAACAAAGGCTGCGAAATAAATTTTTAATACTTTTTTGATATTTTGAACACACTTTTTTCACAATTGACATGTATTATGAAACTACAAAGTAAGTAATACTTTGTGAATAAACTTTTTCATAACTTTTTCCCTCAGCCAGTACATTCCCTGTACTGGCTATTAAAATGCAAAAAACAGGAAAGAGCACGTACATACGAAACTCTTTCCTGTCTTTTTATTTTGCAGATGTGTCCAGACGTCGGATGGAGTATCCGACAGCGGCACCGCCGATGATATTCCCTATCGTCACACAGAAAAGCACTTTCAGGATCTGATCCGGGGCGATCGGGAAATTGAAAGCATATACGGACAGATAATACATATCCGCTACTATATGTTCAAATCCGCAGAAAACGAAGGCGGTGATAAACAGCCATACATAAAAAATCTGGGCGAAAGATCCCTGTTTCTGCCGGATTCCTCCGACGAAAACCGCGAACGCTACAAACAGGCCGCAGAAGATACCAAGAAGAATCAGGCTGACCGGGGAATCTCCGATCTTCGGTGTTACGATTTCTTTCACACGCTCAAGAATTCCAGCCTCAAATCTTGTAAAATGAATGAGTACGGCAACAATCAGTGTACCGATCCCGTTTCCGATCCAGGCAATCGCCATATCGCTGAACCGGTAAGAACGATCATAGGCCGCAAGAGGGCAGACCCTTGTAAATAACCGGTTGTGAAGATTCAACACAAGTAAAATACCTGTTGAGAAAAAGAAACTTGCGATGATCTTGTCCGGTATACTTAAATACACCATGGCGCCCATGGCAATGTATGCCCCTGCAATAATACTGCTGATCCACTTTTCTTTCATACTTACTCCTCATCACTTCTTAATCTTGTCGTAAAGATACTATGTACCGGAGAAATTGTACCCATATTTTCGACAAAAAGCAAGCTTTTTATCGAATAAAAAAATAACCAGAACATGCACACGCATATTCTGATTACCATTTGGATTCCCTTTTTGAAAGCCCCGGTATCGAAAACCCGGTCAAACCAAGGGCTCCTGACAGCAGATAACGGGAGTCGAACCCGCCTTTCCAGCTTGGGAAACTAGCGTTCTACCGATGAACCATATCTGCAGATAAATACAGTATATCACTTCCCGGAGAAAATGCAAGGGAAAGACTTCCGGTTTTCCGGATTCCTTTCCCTCTGCATATTCCGCTATTTTACTGTGTACCGGAATCTATAAATTTTCACTGAAGAATTTCTGAAGTGTTTCAACTGCCTGATCTTCGTCTTCACCTTCAGCTGTCACTTTTATTTCCATGTCTTTCTTAACGCCAAGTCCCATTACACCGAAGATTGTTTTTGCGTTTGCAGCTTTGCCATCCTTTTCAATCTTGATGTCGCTTTTAAATCCTGCTGCAGCTTTTACAAGCAGTCCTGCCGGTCTTGCATGGATTCCTTCTGGATCAGTGATTACATAAGTAAATTCTTTCATTGTCTGTTTCTCCTTTTCTTTATTTACTTCCGTCCAAGTGCTGCCGCATCGTATGCACTGCCCTGGAAAGGTACTTCCGTTCAGTTTTTGTACATACTGTCAGTACCTGTATTTATGCTAACACAAAAGTGTGCTAAAGGCAATAATTCGGGGACAAAAGCCAGGGTTGTTTCATGAACAACTCAGACCGGACTATACCTGAAATTATTTTCCTATATCGGTTCTGTTGAGCTTAATACGAAAAAAAGCGCAAATTCCCCCCTCTTCTCTTTACATTGCCTTTTTTT
>NZ_BSBO01000071.1:0-4337 GCF_027924685.1 Sellimonas catena | reverse complement strand
TTTGATGACGAGGCTGGCGTAGAAGGTTTTTATATCTTCTAACTCAGTGTCGTCCTATCTGCATGCCCGCCTTTGTGCGGGCTATTTTCATTCAATAAATCGTCAAAAATCGAACTTTCCTATAAAGTAAAAAAAGGATTTTATGCAGTTTCTGCTTATCTCAGCTCCTGCATAAAATCCAAATTTGTTTTAAATATTATATGTCGAACACGCTATTAATTTTTAAAAACTCATAATCTGTTCTTCGTCAAGTCTTTTAAGAATCTCGCATGCCAGCTTAACAGCGTTATCAAAGTCGGCGTAAGCTGAAATTCCATAATGCGTATGCGCATAGCGAACCGGAACGCCAATAACGATAACCGGAACCGCTTTTTCAGTCAAGTGTATAGCTGCACCATTAGTTGAGCCAGCACCACGAACTGAATCCTGAACCGGGATACCAAGCTTTTCTGCCAAATCCAGCGCATATCTTTGATAACGTGGATTCGTGATCATACGGGAATCAATGTGACGCAGCATCGGTCCACGCTTGATAGCTGTCTGAACCATATACGACTCAACGCAAGTATCATCTGCCGGGCATCCTTCAAAAACAATTGCGATATCCGGCTTAATTACCTGTGCTGTCACGGTGGCACCGCGTACACCAACCTCTTCCTGTGCTGCGCAAGCGCCAACAATATCAACATTCAGATCCTCGCCAGCCAGTGTATGCATAGTCTTAAGAATTGCCGCACATCCCAAACGACAGTCAAAGCTCTTGCCCACCATCAGATCTGTATTTTCTGAATATGTAAATGTCACATCCGGCACTACCGGTTCACCGATACGAATGCCGAACTTTTCAATTGCCTCTTCTTTAGAAACAGCGCCAACATCTACCGTGATATCTTTCATATCCAGAGGTGCTTTACGCTCCTGCTCCGTCATGAAATGTGGAGGCTTACTGGCAGTAAGACCCGGAATATATTCTCCGAATCGGTTGCGAACCCAGACTTTATGTGCCGGAATATTATGGTTGACCCAACCTCCGACCTGAATAATGCGAAGTGTTCCGTTCGGGCAGATAGCCTGCACCATAAAACCAACCTCATCACTATGTGCGTCAAGCTGAACAACCGGACGTTTGCCATTATTTTCTTTACGGCGGATATACAGGTTGCGCATGCGATCTTCTGTAATTTCTCCAAGTCCTTCTGCATAAGGACGAATCGCTGCAACCACTTCATCTTCGAAACCGGATGTACCGTTTGCATTTGAAATTGCTGCAATCATTTCCAGCGTCGTTTTTTTATCCATTTTAATACCCCTTTATGAAAGTTCTACTTTCTTGAATTCTTCCATGAAATCAACAATATAGTTTGCTGTAGTCTCAAGCATCTCCTTGCCCCACTCTTCTGTAGCGGTGCTCGGATGATCTGGTCCGATCCAGCCGCTGTCTGTTACGTTTTGAGTATGACGTACAATATCAACGTTAACTCCCTTGAACTCAACAGAACGGAAACCTGTTGTCTTCAGATTATCAGTCAGGTGCTTAAACTTAAGTTCCCCACCGATCTCACTCTTATCAACTAAAGATGGATCGATTCCAAGAATTGCCGCTGTTTCCTCACCACCGCCATGGCCGCCTTTCCATGCTGGGTTCATATCCCAAGCCATCAGCCACCAGTTAAGCATAGCAACCAGACAACCCTTATCTTCAAATTCCATACCAAGGCGATCGATCATCTTGACATTTCCGCCATGTCCGTTCAGGAAAACGAATTTTCTTGCGCCATGACGATACAGGCTCAGGAAAATCTGACGGCAAAACTGATAGAGTACCTCGCCGTCAATATCAATTGTACCCGGATACGGAGCTAAACACTCGCAGGAACCATATGGAATAGTCGGAGCAATCAAAACATCACTCTTCTTCTCAATTTTCTCCAATAAATGATCTGGAATCAGTGTATCGGTTCCAAGTGGCATGTGACGTCCGTGACACTCAATACTACCGATAGAAATAAGTACCATATCATTTTTTTCAAAATATTCTTGGGCTTTCGGCCAAGTCAAATCTGTAAGTCTCATAGTTTTCTTTCCTTTCACATATAATAATTATTCTCTTCTGAAAAATCGGACTATCCGGGAACCGGACAGTCCGACATCCGTTCGTTACTGTGCTACTTTAACTTTATCCAGGCTGTAGTGTTCATTATTATCCCCATTTCGTAATATCTGAACAGATACGCCTATAATTTTCGAGCCGCTCTTGATAAAATAAGTATAGTTTAGGCAAATAGGATTGTCAACAATTTCGAATTGATGTTAACAACGAAAAAATGTCAGTATTTTTGTAGATTTTCACCATATTTTTTTCTCTAAACAGTATTTTCAAAACTTTTTACAACTGCATAACATATTTTTTTATGCTTTTGTACCAATTTTTCAAAACAATAATTGTTAATAATGTTATTGTGTGACTTTTTTGGCATTTTCTTGCAAAAAAATAATACTTTCGCTTTTGTTAACAATCCACTATAATTGTAATTAGTTTTTAGGTAACGGACAAAAGACACCCGTATAACTTTTCTATTAGTAAGGAGGAAATAAAACATGCGAAAAATTGGCGGTTTGTTCAACTATGAACCAAGCAAACCTATCGAAAACGGATACTTTTCACGTATCTGCTCACCTAGTGATGATCTGGCATTTAACATGTCTGGACGATGCGCTATGTATTATTGTTTACAGGATATTGCACTGCACGATACGCGTAAAGTCGCATATGTGCCTTTGTATACCTGCGAGACAGTCCTTGCTCCTTTTGAGAAAGCTGGATATCAGCTGAAATTTTATGAGCTGGACAAAGATTTACACAGCATTTTCGATACTTCTGTTATCGATGAAATCAGTGTTTTATCTCTTTGCGGCTACTATGGCTTCTGCAACTATGATCACGACTTCGTTAAAGCCTGCAAAGAAAAAGGAGTTGTAATTTTTGAAGATGTAACTCATTCCATGCTCTCAGCCGACGGTATCGACCCTCTCTGTGATTATTTTGCAGGAAGCTTCCGAAAATGGATGGGGGTTGATTGTGGTGGATTCGCTGTTAAAAGAAACGGAACCTTTGAAACACCTCTTTTGCCAGTAGAATCAACACATCTTGAACAGAGAAAAGAATACTACAAGACAGGAGACGGCGATGTTTTCTGGGAAGGAGAGATGCGACTTCGTCAAATGTTTGACAGCTTTGCCAGTGATGATAATTCAGAATATCTCCTTCGCCATGCTGACTTTGATTCCATTTGCAAAGCAAGACGTGAAAACTATGCTGCACTTTTAGACGCTCTTACAGCACCTCTTCATGGCGTGCAGGTAGTCTTTCCTGAACTTCCAGAGGCTACTGTCCCAAGCCATTTCTGCTTGTATGCCGAAAATCGTGACGAATTTCAGCAATACCTGACAGATCACCAGATTCGCTCAATTGTCTACTGGCCAGTGGGACCACTGGTTCATCCACTGCCAGATTCATCAGAGCAATACATTTATGACCATATTGTATCCATTCCTTGCGATCAACGCTTCACACCTTCTGATATGCAGTATGTTGCGCAAGTTTTAATGGATTATTCTAAAAGTTAGATGAGGTAACTATGCAGGAACAACGAAAAGCATCAAATACTACTACATCAGACATTGTTCTTGAATCTCTGCGGGAACAGATTATTAACGGAACCCTTCAGCCTCAGGAAAAACTGGTAGAGGCTGAAATTGCGCAGAAATTCGGACTCAGCCGAGGCCCTGTGCGCGAAGCACTGCGACAGCTTGCCGTTGAAGGTTTAGTCGATTACTGTCCTAACAAAGGATGTACAGTCGCACTGCTTTCTCCACAAGATGCGTATGAAGTTTTCTTTTTACGCGGCAGCCTCGAAAAACTGGCAATTCAAAAAAGCAACTGTCGACTTAGTGATTATAGTCTCATGATAATGGAAACCAGCGTTGAGGAATTTCGAAAGGCTGTTCTCGAAGGTAATACCATGAAGGCCGTTCATGCAGATGAAACATTTCACCAGCAGATCATTCGCTCTGCCCAGCTTGACCGATTGACCAAAATGTGGGAGCTTCTAAGCCCCCTGAATGGTGCCATGTTTCTCTCGGTTCAAAATGCCAATCACTTTGGACAGTTAAGCGGAGATGCTGAAACGCTTCAGAATGCTAAAAGCTTATAAAAAATAGGCTACGCCTATTCAACTCCCCTGCCCCTCAATCATGAGGGGGTTGGGGCTTTCTTTTTGTTACATTTTCGTTCATAATAGTTTTATGAATATCTTACAAAAAATTTTTACTGACTA
>NZ_BSBO01000070.1:0-4638 GCF_027924685.1 Sellimonas catena | reverse complement strand
TATAAGACATTATACCTCTACTCGAACAAAAAGTCGAGGATTACATATACTGATGTATAGCATATATAACCCTCGATAAAATCAGATCGATTTATACTTTTAAAAATCATTCATGAAACAACCCTGACAAAAAACGGACCCCGAAGAGTCCGTTTTTACAGTATAATCAAATATGCCTGTTACGTAAGACGTGACACGCCTTCTTTTGCTTTTTCAAGATCCTCTTTTGCACAGCCTTCCGTATCGTATCTGGCTTTTTCGTAAGCCTCGTGCAGCTGGTCTGCGCCAGGATACTGAGAGAGGCTGGCAAGTGCTTCGATCTGAGACGGGGTCATGGATCTTGACGGCGTTTTTCCGGAACGAAGCCGGCGGCGTATGGACCGATAATACAGTTTCCGTATCCGCCCTTCCGTACTGCGGTCAAAAAAACGGAGTTTTTCTCCGGAGGAAGTCCGTTTCACTTTATTTCGCTCCATTTTCGGAGAGACAAATTCCCTTTTGTCCAGTTCTGTCCCTTCACGCCTGGATGTCAGCTTCCGGTAAATCGCAACAAGCAGCAGAACCAGAATTGCCGCGATGGAAACGACAGCGATAATCAAAAACAGATACTCGAGTATCCGGGCGAACCAGGAAACATTTTGGGAACGGGGCAGATTCTGGAAAAACGGCTCTGTTTCCTGAGTTATGATCTCTTCTTCCGGTGCAGACCCTTTACGAAGCAGCAACTGAAGAATCCATCGGATGACAGCCACAAAAACTGTTTTAACCGCATCAATGACATTACGGTAAGGAAGATGAACAAAAAGGAACATGCATCCGCCTGTCAATATCAGAAATCCGGTTAACAGCAGAGTGTTAATCAGATAGATCTGCCGCTTCGGTACATGAGAAACATCTTTGTTCATTCTCATATAATCATATATTCCCTGCTGGTTTGTGTGAATCAGCACGGAGAAGATATCCACGACAAATACGGCATATGCACAGTCGGCAAAAAAGGGATCTTTTGTATAGTAGTTGACCAGACATAAACCCCCTGCTGCGGCCAGGAGAATCACATGAAAGACCGCAAGAGAGTGACGGCAGTAAAACTGATATAACTTATTCAATGCGTGACACCTCCCATTTTATGGAGACCGCATGAGGACAGCGGTCCTGGAGAAATTCCATATCATTGTGAAGCGGAGCAATCCACTGGGAACCTTCGGACTGAAGGCAAAGCTGGTCAAAAGTCCGGAGAAGGCGGCTGTTCTGAGAATAGGAAATCAGAAGATAAAAATCCGCCCCGTGTGTAACAGACAGTTTTTCGGCAATCAAAGGCTCCAGCTCCGGCAGATCCTGCGAACGGTCGCTGAGTCTTGCAAGCCCTTCCTTGAGTGTGCGGATATGGTGTGTTCCGGCTCCGGCGGGAAGAACCAGCGTCTGCTTCGTCATTGCATCGATCCCGTTGGTGATCAGCTGTACCGGAATCCCTTCTGCCAGAAGAAGTTCCGCATAAGAGGCGGCCAGACGAATGGCGTTTTCGAACAGGCGCTCCGAGTGCCAGCTGGAATCGTCGGCAAGATTCAGAAAAATGGTAACCTGACGGCTGGCCGTGTAATCGTGTACATTCACCATCAGTTCTCCGGTCTTGGCAGATGCCTTCCAGTTTACCGCTTTCATGGGATCATACTGCTGGTACGGCCGGATGCCGCGGAATTCAAAAGGATCTTCAAACGCGGAATTCCGGGTGAGAATTGTTCCCATCATTTTGCGGAAAGGCGCTTTTAATTCCGCGAATGGAACCGGTTTCGGGTATACATACAGGGAAGTATCCACCGCTCTTGAAATCACGGATTTGTTCATGAGGAACAAATCAAAGGAAATCAGATCCAGATTCCAGACCTGATAGCATCCCCGTTTTGACGCTGTAAACGGCAGACTCCGTGAAATTTTCTCATAGGACATGACGGAGAAAATGTCGTTCCGATAATTATTGTCCGTCGTTGCAGTATTTTCCGCTTCCGAAAATTTCAGTTTCCGACTGACCGAAAATTTTACCTGAAGTGTGGTGAGAGGGAGCAGTTTGCGGTTTGTGATTGTCTCCAGAAGACAGGAAGCGTCTCCTTCATTGACCGCATGATCCTGAAACCGGATCTGGCATTCCAGACCTCTCATCCAGTATTTTTTGTAATAGACTGCCTGCAGAATATAAAGTAAAAGGACTGCAAACAGAGTTGGCAGGATGATCATATTATTTCCCCCACTCTTCCGTTGGTAATTCGGTCTGATCCAGAATGCCCTCCAGGAACCGTTCTGCTGTCCGGTCCAGAATATGACCTGACGGGAAGACAAGGCGGTGTGCGAGAACCGGGATGGCCAGCGTCTTGATGTCTTCCGGGACAACATAGGACCGGCCCTGCACCATGGCATAGGCACGCACGGCGCGGAGAAGAGCCAGAGTACCACGCGGGCTTACCCCTGCCAGACAGTCACCGGAAGTACGGGTGGCATGCACAATACGGGCGATATAATCAATCAGCATCGGATGAATACGGATATCCAGATAGTCTTTTTGAAGCTCGATGAGTTCTTCGGCCGTACAGACGGAGCCAAGTTCTGTCAGAGGACTGGACGTCAGGAAACGCTCCATAATGGCACATTCCTCCTGAACACTTGGAAGTCCCATGGAGAGCTGCATCAGGAAACGGTCCAGCTGTGCTTCCGGAAGAGGAAAGGTTCCGGAAGTCTCGACCGGGTTCTGAGTCGCAATAACAAAAAACGGGCGGTCAAGAGGATAGGTGACACCGTCCACGGTCACCTGACGCTCTTCCATACATTCCAGAAGCGCGGACTGGGTTCTTGGTGTCGCACGGTTGATTTCGTCTGCCAGAAGAATGTTGCAGAATACAGGACCTTCCCGGAATGTAAATTCGCCCTCTTTCTGGTTATAGTAATTCAGTCCGGTTACATCAGATGGAAGAAGATCCGGTGTGAACTGAATTCTGCTGAATTCCGCGTCGATAGAACGGGCCAGAGACTTCGCCATGACTGTTTTTCCGGAACCAGGGACGTCTTCCAGAAGGATGTGACCTTCTGCGATAATGGCAGTAAGAATCAGATCTGTCAGCTTTTCCTTTCCAACCAGGACTTTTCCGATGTTTTCCCGGATTGCATTGATTTTTTCGTTTCGGGTTTCTGTGTTCATGTCAATAACTCCTTTGTTCAGATTATAGCTAAGGATTATTATAACATGTAATGGAGGGAAAGGTACTGTTATGAATTGATTTTTTCTGTTTGCATTATATAAGATTTCGTTTTATGACTGTTATTTGCGGGAGAAGTTTTTAAACATGGAAAGGAGAATGTAAGGATTAAATTCAGTACTTTAGACCGAGTAGTTCACGCTAAAATAAAGCGGAGGCCTGTGGTATACTAACACTAAGGAAAGTGGAAATTAAAAACAAACACAAATACCTGTTTCAAGACTATATTATATATAGCAGGAGGTTCATTTAGTCCGGTAACCTGCCTTCATACATGATACTCAGCTCGCCATATACCTGACCCCAGTTCCGGATGGTAGTAGTCCATCTTCTGGTGGCTTCGAAGGTAGCCAGATACAGAGCTTTCAGCAGCGCCGTATCGCTCGGGAAACGCTTCTCTGCTGGTTCAGTCTCCGATAGGTGGAGTTTAATGATTCTATCGCATTTGTCGTATATATAACTTTTCGGACAGTCGCTGAAAACTTGAAAAGCGGAATTTTGTCCTGCTAACGATAAATGATACTCCAGCTGCATAGCGAAACATCTGTTTCATCAGCAAGACTACGTTATCCAAAGAAGAATATTTTAGAGGAATTGAATCAACAACATCCTGCATTTGTTCATATGTAATTTTATCGATTGGTATATTGTGTAACGCTTTACAGTTTTTATAAGCTGCACGTGTAGAGTATTTTGATTGCTCCGAATATACTTTTTTGCCATTATATTTCCACTTGTAGTAGAGTTGATAAAGTTCTGAAAATGTTAATACTTTATCCTCAGTTGAGCGTGTCATATGTGTATAATCCGTAAGTAACTTTTGAATAAACTTACTCATGTCTGAACTGGATAAATTACTATCATTGACAAGTTCTTTTTCCAGTCCTGGTGTATATGTTCCTGCTTTGTAAGCAGTGAGTACGGTAAATCCAATATACCAGTCAGATACATAGCAAAGAGCTTTTGGCAAGACGGCCTTTCCATCTTCCGTATACCCTGTCACAGGGGAATAAACAGCATACTGATTTCATCTCCTTTATTGTTTTCATAGAAAGTATACTACAAAAGGCAGACGTCACTGATTTTGCATTCACAACCAGTGGAACTGCATGGAATATCGGTTCGTTTCAAGGTTTTCTTTCATATTTGCAAACAATATAAAAGTATATTAACGCTCCAGCAAACTCTGTATTACTGCTGCAGCTTATGCTGTAGCAGCAAGACAGGCTGCCGGAGCATTTTTATTCTTGGTTACTGTTCTGGTGGAGAGGTCTCTGGTCAGCTTTACAGTAGCAGCAGGGCATGTTATAATTTATTACAAAAATATTAAATGTTTCAAGGAGATATTACATGATAAGCGTGAGAGAGCTGACAAAGACATTCGATGGGAAAC
>NZ_BSBO01000069.1:0-4941 GCF_027924685.1 Sellimonas catena | reverse complement strand
AGAGGTCTCTGGTCAGCTTTACAGTAGCAGCAGGGCATGTTATAATTTATTACAAAAATATTAAATGTTTCAAGGAGATATTACATGATAAGCGTGAGAGAGCTGACAAAGACATTCGATGGGAAACCGGCTGTAGATCATATCTTTCTTGATATTCCGGAAGGAATGATGTTCGGCCTTCTCGGGACGAATGGTGCAGGAAAGACGACGATGCTCCGTCTGCTCTCAGGAATACTGGAGCCGGATTTTGGTGAAATCCTTGTAGATGATGAATCATTAAGTGTTTCGGCGGAGAAGATATTTTATCTGCCGGACACGCCATATTATTTTCCGAATGCCACAATGGAACAGATGGCGAAATTCTATCAGAGACAATATCCAGGGATGGATGCAGAGGGTGTGACATACATGGCGGAATCACTGAACCTGGATGTGAGACAGCCGATCCGTACATTCTCCAAAGGGATGAAGCGGCAGGCATTCCTAATCCTCGCACTCTGTGCAGGAACAAAATATCTGCTGTGCGACGAAGTGTTTGACGGCCTTGATCCGATCGCGGCGGAAGTGATGAAGAATCTCTTCCGGCAGGAGATGAAAGAGCGGAAATTTACGGTAGTCGTAGCTTCGCACAGACTGCAGGAACTGGAAGATATCTGCGGGAATATCGCGATCTTGCACAAAGGCGGACTTGTGACTGCCGGAGATATGCGCGTACAGGCTGAGAATATGTGGAAATTTCAGTGTGCATTTCATACAAATGCTGATAAAGGCGAGATTACAGAAGAAGAGGGGTGGTCATCCTGCGGGAAGTTGCAGGACATTATGGACAGGCTTGAGAATACCCTTGATATCGTGCGTATCCATTCAGAGGGAAGCTTTATCACTTTGACTGTCCGTGGGGATAAAGAGGAGATTAGGGCAAAGTTGAAGGAGGAGCATCCTGCTGTATTAAATGAGATCCCTATGAGTCTAGAGGAAATATTTATCGCAGAGATGGAGGTGAAAGGATATGACATCCGCAAAGTGCTTCATTAACTGGGTAAAAGAAGCAGGCAGAGGCCATCTTGTGGCAGCTCTGGGGTGGGGAACTCTCATCCTTTACGGCGTCCTTGCCGTGACCCGTCTGAGTTTTGACACAGAAAATACATTTTTCGGGATCGGTGGCACTGCCCTTGATCTCAGGTGGATCTGCATGGGACTCGGACTTCTTACCGCCTTCATTGAGTTCTTCTATCTGTTCCATCAGAAGCAGCAGGACTTTTACTACAGTTTGCCGGTCAGCAGGGAAACCATATTCTGGAGCCGGTATGTGCACGGGCTCTTCAATGTGATCGTACCTCTGATGTTTATAATGGCAGTATGCGGGATTTATCAGGCTGCTATTGATCTGCAGTTCGGGGTGTATGCGGGAAGCTACACGCTGAAGAGTATTTTTGTATATGCGGTGTCCTTTCTGATCTTTTATCACATAGGGATTCTGTGCGCCGTGATCTGCGGAAATATTATATCCGCAGTAGTCGTCTGTGCGGTTATGATCCTATATTTTCCGATACTGACAGGGAATATATGCCCTGCGCTATCACGGAATTATTTTGTTACATATTATAAAAACCCGTTTCTTGAATGGCTATATACTGTCCTGTCACCGGAGCGGCTCACGGCTGATCTGACCGGAATGAGTGTGTTTGAAAAACCGTTTGTGCTGACATTTACACCGGAGATTTCTTCCGTGGCAGCGGCTGTCCTGTGGATTGTGGTTCTTTTCGGGTTCATCGTACTCGCGCAGAGGAAAAGAAAGACAGAGAGGACCGGGCGGATATTTACTCTGGCGCCGGCAGAACAGACAGTACAGATACTGGTATCATTCCTTGCAGGCTTATGGATGTGCAGTTTTCTGTCGGATTTTTTAGATCCGGCGTCTGTCGGCATCGGTTCTATCATCGGCTGTACTGTGGGCGGAGTGGTTATAGCTCTTGCGGTACATTTGCTGTTGGAGTATGCGGTACAGGGAACAGAGGTGAAGTTTTTCCGTAGAAAGTGGCAGCTTGTATTGTCTGCAGCGGCTGTAATTGTAGCAGGTCTGGCATTTCCTGCCGGAGCTTCCGCTTATGACACCCTCTTTCCGGAAAATGCAGAAAGCATCGGGATCAGTATCGATGGGATCGGTATGGATTGCTCGACTTATGCCGAGGTGTCGGGAAATCAGGAAAAATATGAGACGGCTGCGCAGTTGAGGCGGTATCAGCTAAAGGGAGAAGGTCGCACGGCAGTGCTTACGTGGCTTCAGGAGATCATCAGGGAAGACATCGGTGAGAGCAGTATGGCGGACAGTTCCTGCACTCGTGCAAAAGTCTGCTACTATATGCCGGACGGCGGCACCCATTACCGTTCTTATCCGCTGACCAGAGAACAGGTGGAGATGTTCGCATCAGTATATGAGACGGATGAATATAAGCGGATTGCCTATCCAGCAGTAAAGCTTGAGGATGTATCAGAAGACCGCTTTACATGGGAAGACAGTGTAAGAGGAACTGCCCTTCAGATCACGGGGGATCAGAAAGAAGCTCTCCTTGACGCGTACCGGCAGGATGTCTCAGAACTTAAGATGGAACAGCTTGGAGAAGAGCTGCCGTGCGGATATACAAGGATCAGATCTTCCTCAGACGGAAGTATTACGAACATGTTTGTCTACCCGTTCTTTGAGCTGACATGTGATCTCCTCAAAGAATATGGCATTGATACAGAGAAAAGGCTTGCAGATTACAAGGTGGATTCCATAGAGGTGCTGGATAGTTATCCTGTATCCAGTGCCAATGGTCCGGTTTCCGGCGGCATGTATACGCTGCATTACGAAAAGGAAGATGAGGTGGAAGCTTTCAGTCAGAATCTGATACCGGAGGAACTGGATATCCAGCCTCTCTTGTATCCGCTGGATCATTCTGCTGAGATTGAAGCTTTGGTAGTTGATGAGGAGACAAACTCGATCCTCCATGTAAGCTGCGCACAGAAGAGGAGCGAGTGACCTGGAATGTACCTTTTGGAACTTCCGAGTGGAAAGATGAATTTCAGAATGGAAGAAGAACGGAAATTCCAGGAAGAGTCGTTTTTGATGATGAACAGCCATAACACCTTATAATTATAAGAATGGGGAATCCTGCATAATAGAACAAAGGAGAAGAAGCCATCGCACAAAGCGTTGGCTTCTAGTCATCGAGGGGGTATATATTCAAAAAAGGATCGTATGTAATCATAAAGATTCCTCTCTATACTTTCTTATTTATTTTGCACAAAAAAGCCTGTATTTTAGCCATTTGTGCAATGGTTTATAAAGTTACAAACAATGATAAGCATTCATTAATGGGCGAAAACTGTGTCATTTCAGATTCAATGCACGTATGTTTCCAGTCAGAAAGGTGCACAAAATAAAACGTCATCTTTTTATGAAGGCGATTATGTGTCCCATTCTTCCCTATGGCTGCTAACCTCTCATGTCTAACAGGATCATCCTCTACTACAAGGGTCCTAAATTCCTTCGTCCAGCCTACCCATAGTGGGATGCCGCTTCTGCTCCTTATCAGGGTCATACCCTATTAAATATGTCTTAGCGGCTTCGCTCTGCTTTGTCATTGATAGAGAGCACTCCTGTAATCCAGCACCAATTGAATCCTTGGCGGACGTTATCTGCTACAGTATGTGCTTTTTGGTATTAGGCTGCTTCCGGCCTGACGATATCCTTTCGGAACTTCTCCTCATCAAAGTCACAGCCTGTTTGTAATACTACATAGAATACCCTGATTGCTTTGCATGCAACTGCTATCTTGGCCTGCATTCCACCAAGCGGATTTTTCTGTCTGTTCCTGTAATAAAGGAAAACATCCTGAAATGCCGGATTCCAATTCATCAGCGCTCGTGCTGATTCATACATGGTTCTTCGTAGTTTTCTCCTGCCCCTCTTACTGATTCTTGGCTGCCCCTTCTTTTTCCCAGAGCTTTTCTTGACTATCTCTAATCCTGCAAGCTTCTGTATCTGTTTGGGATCAGTGAAACGTCCGATATCACCAACCTCTGCGATAAAGCCAATCACAGTACTCATCCCTACTCCTTTAATGGCGAGCAGTTTCTCCACATTTGGTACTTCTTTTACTTTTTCTTCCAGGTATTCATCCAGTCTTCTAAGCTGTTCCGCTTTCAGAATGTAATCATTTATAAGTATCCATATCTCAAGCCTTGCAGCCTCACCGCCTTCCAATCCTACGCTATTTTGTGCTGCTTCTACCAAGGTCTGTGCCCTCTTTATACCTGCCCCACGCACCTTTGCATCACGCCATATCTGATTGATTCCCCCTGCACCGATTCTAAGAATATCCTGTGGCAGTGGTGCCTCTTTCAAAAGCATAAGTCCACTGGTGGAATCCCAAGCAGCATAACACTCAAAATACTCCGGAAAGAACTTCTGAAGCCACCCCTGTATCTGATTTGACAGACGCACATGCTGTTTCATGAGCTGGTCTCTGCAGACAGAAGCCTCTCTAATCTCAGCATACACTCCACTTGGAAGATAAGAAGTGGAATACCTTCCATCCTTCACAAGTAACGCAATGGTCTTTGGATCCTTTAAATCACTTTTCTCAGGACTGTTATCATCCAGTTCCTTGCTTCTGTTAACTGCAAACGGATTAACCGTTACGAGCTGGATATCATGGTCTTGTAAGAACTTCTGAAAAGTAAGCCAGTAACAGCCGGTAGGCTCGCAGCCAACAATAACAGTTTTCATTTCAGTTTTATTCATGAGTTCCTCTGTCCATCGAAGGAAAGTAAGGAATCCCATTCCGGTGTTACTAAACTTGAACACTCTTCGGGAGAGTTCTAATCCCCTCCAGTCAAACGCTCTGCAGAAGTGAGTTTGTGATCCAACATCAACTCCAACAATTAAAGTTTCAC
>NZ_BSBO01000068.1:0-5201 GCF_027924685.1 Sellimonas catena | reverse complement strand
AAGATTTTATTCCTGATTTTATTAACGTCAATATTCTTGTCAAAAATTTTTTATTCCGAAGAAACGCCCTGTTTTCTGATCATTTCCATGTTGAATTTGTCATTTCCAAGAGTATCACACTCTGCGAAATGATAGTAGGTGGTGAGCGTCATCTGGTACGCAGTGCGCTGTGAAGCGGGAAACGAAGAAAAAACAGCAGAAAAGTGGAAGCAAAAGCTTACGGGACAGGGCGGAGAGGCCTTTGTCTTTACCTATGAGAAGATGAAACGCTACGAAGGCAGCTGGCATCTGCTCCGGGAGCCTCTCTTTGCAGGGTACATCTTTCTGGTGGTCAAAGACGAGATGATCCCGGAAAAGGAAGATGATCAGAGCTTGATTCCTGTCGGTACGGAAGAAACCAGATTTCTGGAGGAGATCGGCGGGAAGGAGCACCACATCCCGATGTCACGGGGCTATATCAAAGAAGGACAGACCTGTGTGACAGAAGGACCGCTTTGCGGGCGGGAAAGCCAGATCCGCAAAATTGACCGACATAAGCGTCTGGCACGTCTGGAATGCCCGGTGGATCAGTATCAGAGAAAAGGACTCTGGGCTGGCCTTGAAATTGTATCAAAAAGCTAAAAGCCGCACGCCCGGATAAGGAGTGCGAAAACGGAAAAGAAGTTTGGAAAACAGCTGTGATAAGAAGTCATGGCTGCGGAAAAAACGGATAAAAAGGAAAAATAGAAGTCTGAGGTGAAAGACTTAAAAAAATTTTTTCACCGCAGATATGGCGAAGCTATGTCAAAAAACAGATAAGCTTCCCAGAGAGGAGAGTTATGTGGTATGTCATACAGACCATGACAGGGAAAGAAGAAGAACTGACAGAAGTGTTGGATAAGATGTTGCCACAGACGATATGTGAAAAAAGCTTTTTGATCAAACGGGAGACATGCTGGAGATTGAAAGGCGAACACAAGATACAGAAAGAAATTCTGTTTCCGGGGTATGTGTTTGTCAAGACACAGATTCCGGAAACATTGTATTATCAATTAAAAAAAGTACCGAAGCTTTCCAAACTGCTAAGCGACGGGGAAGAAGAATTCCTGCCGGTCCGGGAGGATGAGCAGGAGTTTCTGGAAAGCCTGATCACGATCGAACAGGATGAGGAAAAAGAAGAGTACATCGTAAAACGGTCAGAAATAGAAACCGATGAAGAAGGAAATATCGTCTGGGCCGGAGACCCTCTTTCACAGTATCTCGGAAATGTGGTCAGAAAGAGGATCCGGAAACGGTACGTTGTCATAGAAAAAGAACTGTTCGGGAAGAAACGGACGGTTCTTCTTAGTATCCGGCTAAAAGGGGAAGAATAAGGGGAAACGTAGAAAGCTACGAAATCATTATATATAGAAGAAAAAAGATCGAATAAAAGATAGAAAACAAAGCAGGGATTTCCAAACAAGGAGATCCTTATTTTTGTGTAAAAAAGTAAGGAGTGAGGGAAAGAAGATGAAGAATCTTCTGATTTTAGGAGCAGGAGGACATGGGCAGGTAGTTGCAGAGACGGCACGTGCCATGACCGATGCGGAAGGTAAGCCTTTATACGATAAAATCAGCTTTCTGGATGATCTGAAACCAGCAGCGATTGGCAAATTAAGCGAAATGCCATTATTTAAAAAAGAATATCAGGAAGTATTTCCGGCAGTTGGAAGCTATGAGCAAAGACTGGAAATGTATACGAAAGGAAAACGTTTTGGCTTTACAGTTCCAGTTTTGATTCATCCAGAAGCATATGTCAGTCCGTCGGCAACGATTGGTGAGGGGACAGTGATTCTGCCAAAAGCCGTTGTACATACGGAAGCGACGATTGGGAAGGTATGTATTCTTTCAATTGGAAGCCTGACTGATCATGATTGCGTGCTGGAAGACGGCGTCCATCTGGACTGTGGAGCAATTATTAAAGGAAGTAAAATTCCGGAGGGAGAGAGGATTCCCTGCGGAATGGCGATAGAAAATCAAAAAGAAATGAGAAAGGGATAACTAAAGGGAGCCGTAAAAGCCCTTTGAAAATGGGAGTGTAGTCATGAGAAAAAGAAACTATCTGAAGAAAAAACAATATCTGGACATCTATTTATCTTTGATGGCGCTGGTGTTCCTGTCGCCATTCTTTCTTGCGCTGATGATCGCAATCAAACTGGATTCACCAGGGCCGGTCTTTTTTAAACAGAAGCGCGTAGGAATTCACAAAAAACATTTTTACATTTTGAAATTTCGGACCATGCGGACAGATACGCCGAAAGATATGCCGACCCATCTTTTAAAAGATCCGGATCAGTATATTACAAAAGTCGGAAAGTTCCTGAGAAAAACATCTCTGGATGAGCTGCCGCAGATCATCAATATTCTGAAAGGTGACATGGCGATTATCGGGCCGAGACCGGCGCTCTGGAATCAGTATGATCTGATCGAAGAACGTGACAAGTATGGAGCAAACGATATTCTTCCGGGACTGACCGGATGGGCACAGATCCACGGAAGAGACGAGCTGGAAATTCCGGAGAAAGCAAAGCTGGACGGCTATTATGTGGAGAATTTAAGCTTCGGTCTGGATGTGAAATGCTTCTTTGGTACGATCCTTTCTGTGCTGCGGTCAGACGGCGTGGTAGAAGGCGGAACCGGAGAGATGAAGAGGAGAGGTAAGAAATAGATGAAGCGAGTATTGATTACAGGGAAAGACAGCTATATCGGAACTTCTTTCATCAGCTGGGTGAAGGAAAAGCATCCGGGAGAATTTGAAACAGAGGAGCTGGATATGATCGACGGCACATGGAAGGAAAAGGATTTTTCCGGATATGATGCCGTTTTTCATGTAGCAGGACTGGCCCATGCGGATGTAGGACATGTATCTGCGGAGACAAAAGCATTTTACTACAAGATTAACCGGGATCTGGCAATTGAAACAGCAAAGAAAGCAAAAGAAGACGGAGTAAAACAGTTTGTCTTTATGAGCAGCATGATTATTTATGGAGAGAGTGCCGGAGTAGGAAAACGGAAAGTAATTACCAGAGAAACGAAACCTCATCCGGCAAACTTTTATGGAGACAGCAAATGGCAGGCCGATAAAGGCGTGAGAAAACTACAGGATGAAGAGTTTCATGTAGCAGTGGTACGACCTCCGATGATCTATGGAAAAGGGAGCAAAGGAAATTATCCGGTGCTGGCTAAGCTGGCAAAGAAACTGCCTGTTTTTCCAGATGTAAAAAATGCCAGAAGTATGCTGCATATTGAAAATCTGTGCGAGTTTTTAAGTCTGTTGATGGAAAGCGGGGATGGAGGAATCTATTTCCCGCAAAACAGAGAATATGTACGGACAAGCCAGATGGTCAAACTGATTGGCAAAGTCAGTGGACATAAAGTACAGGTCACAAAACTTTTAAATCCGGCAGTATGGATTGCAGGGAAAATACCGGGGAAAGTATCCGGTTTGGCAAACAAAGCATTTGGAAACATGGTGTATGAGAAAAGTATGAGCGACTGTTTTGACAGGAAATATCAGATTTGGAATCTGAAAGAAACGATAAAAAGGACTGAGGGAGAAGCATAAAATGAAGAGAATGTTAATGCTTGCATCAGTAGCATCTATGATCGATCAGTTTAATATGCCGAACATAGAATTGCTTCAGGAAATGGGATATGAGGTACATGTTGCATGTAACTTTGAAAAAGGCAGTACCTGTACAGATGAGAAGGTTCTGGAATTAAAGAAAAAACTAAAACAATTGCATGTGAGATTTTTTCAGATCGATTTTGAAAGAAATGTCATGAAATTGAATCAGGATCTGAAAGCATATAAACAGGTATTGAAACTGGTAAGAAAATATCATTATACGTTTATTCACTGCCATTCTCCGATAGGAGGAGTAGTAGGAAGGCTTGTGGGACATAAGACAAACACGAAAGTTATTTATACGGCGCATGGGTTTCATTTTTACGAGGGAGCTCCACTTCTGAACTGGTTAATTTATTATCCGATAGAGAAACTTCTTTCAAGATTTACAGATGTATTAATTACCATTAATCAAGAAGATTATCATAGGGCGAAAAGTAAATTTCATGCGAAAAGAGTGGAATATGTTCCGGGTGTAGGAATTGATATTAAAAGATTTCAAAATGTAAAGGTGGATATACTGCAAAAAAGAAAAGAATTAGGAATTAGATCGAAAGATATTGTGTTGTTATCTGTAGGAGAACTAAATAAAAATAAAAATCATGAGATTGTTATCAAGGCATTATCAGGATTGGACAGACCAGATGTGAAGTATTTACTAGTAGGTCAGGGTGAGTTGAAGAACTATCTAAAGAATTTAGCAAGAAAATTAGAAGTAGAGGATCAAGTGAAGTTTTTAGGATTTAGGAGTGATGTCGCAGAAATATATAAAATTGCGGATGCTTTTATTTTTCCATCAAAGCGGGAAGGTTTGGGGTTAGCAGCAATAGAAGCTATGGCTAGTGGACTACCTTTGATTACGTCAAACATACACGGTATCAAAGATTATTCTAAAGAAAATATTACAGGTTTTTTGTGTGATGCAAATGATTGGAAAACATGGAAAGTTAAAATTGAAAAAATATTGAAAGAAGAAAAAGCAAGAAAAGAGTTTGGCAAAAATAATATAGAAATAGCGTCACAATATGATGTTAAAAAAATTAGTTCTATTATGCATAAAATTTATTTTTCTGTAAATGCGGAGGAAATATCAAATGATTAATGAGAAGGCAAAGGTATCTATAATTATGGGTGCTTATAACTCAGAAAATTGTATAGATACGGCTATACAATCCATTATAGAGCAGACATACACTAATTGGGAACTGATTATTTGTGATGATGCCTCTACAGACAATACGTATGAGTTATTATTAAAGTGGAAAAAAATTGATAGTAGAATATATCCTATTAGAAATGCTAAAAATTTGGGGTTAGCTAGAACATTGAATCACTGTCTAAAATATTCTACAGGAGAATTTATTGCAAGAATGGACGACGATGATAGGTCATATCCAGAAAGAATCCAAAAGCAAGTGAATTTTTTGAATAATAACTCAAACTTCGCACTTGAATAAGTGCCTATGCACCTTGAAAATTCAATAAGTTCTGGCAATAAAATAGCATGAAACCATCTGGTTTGATATAATTGAATTGACCAAAAAACAATTAAAAC
>NZ_BSBO01000067.1:0-5342 GCF_027924685.1 Sellimonas catena | reverse complement strand
AATCCTTATTCACGAAGCAACAACGAATGAGGACAATGAAAGAATACAGGAAATAGAGATATACTACCGATTTATTGGAAAAGTAGACTGATAAATAGGGTTCATATCTTTAACTAAGGGAAACTGGACAAAGTTATCCTGATATTACATTTCTCCCGCAGCTTGCTTCGTATTTTAATATTACGGTTGATGAGCTTATCAATTATCAGCCGCAGATGATGAAAGAAGACATACAAAAGCTGTATCTGCGATTATCCAATGATTTTGCTCAAAAACCATTCGATCAAGTGATGGATGAAATTCGGGAGATCAGAAAAAAATACTTTTCATGTTTTCCTCTGCTTTTTCACCTCGGTGCATTGTTGCTGAATCACTATATGTTGGCAAAGGGAAGCCGGCAGCAGGAAATTCTCCGTGAAGCGATTGATCTGTTTTCACGAATAAAAACAGAAAGCGATGATTTAACATTGTGCAGGAAGAGCAATGTAATGGAAGCTACCTGCTATATCATTTTGGAAGAACCTGATAAGACCATTGAATTACTCGCAGACGCAAAAACACCTGTGCTGAATGAAAATCATATTTTGTCAATGGGGTATTCTATGAGTGGTAAGCCGGATAAGGCTAAAGAGATATTACAAATTGAGATATACCAAAATTTCTTAAACATCATGCAAAGTCTTACTACGCTTTTACAGCTTGAGATAGCAGATGCACAAGCCTCGAAAAATATCATTGACCGGATTAATTGTCTTTCTGAAACTTTTCATGCACCGGAGCTACATCCTGCCACAATGCTTTCTGCATATTTAAACGTGGCTGCGGTTTTTGTCTTGCAAAATGACACCGACAACGCACTGGCGGCATTACAACAGTATTGTGATTTAGCAGTTGGAATATCTTATCCAATATCACTTCACGGCGATCGTTTTTTTGACAGAATTGATGAGTGGCTGGCAGAGCTTGATTTAGGTGTTCATGCACCGCGGGATGATAAAACAGTCAGGCAAGGCATCATTGACGGTGTTGCGAAGAATCCGGTCTTTTCGGTACTGGCTGATCATGTAAAGTATCGGCATATTGTTGAAAAACTTACATCTGTGTTAGGAGGATAGCGTTATGGATGTTTTAGTAGAATATCTTCCTTTTTTGATTCCTTTGATCATAATTGAATGGATTCTTGCAATAACAGCACTGATACACGTTTTAAGACATCCACATTACAAGTTCGGCAATAAGCCTTTCTGGATTGTTGTTGTATTGTTTGTACAGATAATCGGGCCGATTGTCTACTTTATTTTTGGCAGAGGTGAAGAATGAGTATTTTAAAAATTGAGAATCTCAGTAAAAAATTTGGCGGGCACAATGTTATCAATAACCTTAGCCTTTCCGTGCCTGAAAATACAATTTATGGATTTTTGGGACAAAACGGTGCGGGAAAAACAACAACAATGAAAATGATATTAGGTCTGCTGAAACCAACAAGCGGTAAAATATCGGTATGCGGAGAAGAGGTAACATACGGCAAAACCAAAACCAATCGTTATATTGGGTTCCTGCCCGATGTTCCTGAGTTTTACGGTTATATGAAACCAAAAGAATATCTGGCACTTTGCGGTGAGATTACAGGGCTGGATCGAAAAGCAGTAAAAGCAAAGTCAGAAGAGCTTCTGTCACTGGTAGGGCTTGAGAAAGCGAACAAGCGTATCGGGGGCTTTTCCCGTGGGATGAAGCAGAGACTCGGAATTGCACAGGCATTGTTGGCCGAACCGAAACTGTTGATCTGCGACGAACCGACTTCCGCACTTGACCCGATTGGGCGAAAGGAAATTCTTGACATACTGCTCTCAGTTAAAGGAAAAACGACCGTTGTTTTTTCAACACATATCCTGTCTGATGTAGAACGGATCTGTGATCACGTTGCAGTTTTGAACAATGGCAGTTTCGTGTTAAACGGGACCCTTTCTCAGTTAAAACAAAACCATCGTCTTGACACACTGCAGATCGAATTCCGTTCGCCGGAAGATTTGCAACGTTTTGCTGGGAATGAATGTGTTGGTATGCTTTTTCAAAATGCGGAGCGTACAGATTGCACGGTGATATTAAGGTCAAAGGATATCGATGAGGCAGCAGGACAGATTTACGATGCTATTTATAAAACAAAAATCTATCCGGTAAAGGTCGAAATTCTAGAGCCTACCTTAGAAAATCTGTTTCTGGAGGTGGTGAAGTGAGAGCGTTCATTGCCATGACGAAAAAAGAATTTCTTGAAAGTATAAGAACATATAAATTGTTTATTATCGTTGCAGTTTTTTTGCTTTTCGGTATGTTGAATCCGATTACGGCAAAAATCATGCCCAAACTTCTTTCCTCATTTATGCCGGAAGGAATGACGATTACTCTTGGTGAACCACACACCATTGATTCATGGATACAGTTTTATAAAAATATGTCAACACAGTTGATTCTTTTTGTCATTGTTTTTAGCGGTATCGTGTCAAATGAACTTACCAAAGGAACACTGATCAATATGTTGACCAAGGGGCTGCCGCGAAAAACGGTCATACTCTCAAAGTTTACAGCAATCATTTCCATATGGACAGTGAGCTATCTGATATGTTTTGTAATAACGTTGGTTTACACAATGTATTTACTGCCGGGAGAATTACCAAATTTACCTTTTGCTGCATGTTGTATGTGGTTATTTGGCGTACTGGAAATCTCAATGATGCTTCTTGGAGGGGCTCTGTCTGGCAGTATTTATGGATCCCTTCTTTTAGCAGGCGGTTTTGCAGGGGTGCTTATGCTTGCGAATATTTTTCCGAAGCTTGAAGAGTACAATCCATACTTACTGTCAACAGGATGTGTGTCTTTACTTACATCAGAGAGGGTTCCATCGGATTTTTATGTTTCTATCATTGTAACGCTTGCTTTCATTTTATTGATTATGATAAGCAGTATCTGTTCTTTTAACAAAAAACAGATATAGCAGCGATGCTGCATATGAGGAGGGACACAAGGCGTATTGGGCTTTGTGTCCCTCCTGCTCTTTTATTATAAATCCACTCTTAATGTACGTTTTGGTTGCCTTTTGCATTAAAACATGACATGCTATTGTCAGAGATCGTAGTTATACTGAATGCAAAGGAGATGATGGAAATGAAGATAGATCGACTGATTGGAATTTTATCCATCCTTCTTCAGAAGGATAAGGTGACTGCTCCTTATCTGGCAGAAAAGTTTGAGGTATCCAGACGGACGATCAACCGGGATATTGAGGATTTGTGCAAGGCCGGTATCCCGTTGGTAACGACCCAGGGTGTAAACGGTGGAATCTCCATTATGGAAGGATATAAAATAGACAGTACGCTGCTGACCTCCACCGATATGCAGGCGATTCTTGCAGGTCTTCGCAGTCTGGACAGTGTAAGTGGTACAAACCGGTATATGCAACTGATGGAAAAGCTGTCTGCTGGTGCCTCTGATTTTATGCCGGGCGGACAGCATATTTTGATTGATCTTTCTTCCTGGAGCAAAACCGCTTTGTCACCAAAGATAGAACTGATTCATGGGGCAATTGAGTGCGAAAGGTGTGTCAGCTTCCATTATTATGCCCCGAAGGGAGAAAGTGAACGGCTCATTGAGCCCTATTATCTGATTTTCCGCTGGGCCAGCTGGTATGTCTGGGGATATTGTCGGGAAAGAAAAGATTACCGATTATTTAAACTGAACCGGATGACAGAACTGCAGATGGAGGAACCTTTTGAAAAACAGGCAGCACTACTGCCGGATCTGTCCAATGAAACAGTGTTTCCGCACACCTATTTGGTAAAAGCATTGATTGTACCGGAATATCGGTGGCGGTTGATAGAAGAATACGGACCTGGTTGTTTTACTCAGCAGGTAGATGGAAAACTGTTATTTTCTTTTGGATTTACCGATGAGGATGCGGTCCTTGGCTGGATTTTATCTTTTCAAGGCGGTGCAGAGCTTTTGGAGCCGGCGTTTCTCCGGCCAAAATTGAGTTCCTTTGGGCAAGAACTGCAAAAACAATATGCAGATTCATGACAAACAGTTGTCCTGTTTGGTTTGATAGAATGAAAATACCAAACGGAAAGGAGGAAAAAAGAATGACGGCGTTTGATTATAAAAAAGAGTATAAGGAATTTTATCTTCCGCCCAGGAAACCACAGATTGTGGAAGTTCCTGAGATGAACTTCCTGGCGGTGAGAGGAATGGGGGATCCGAATGAAGAAGAAGGAGATTATAAGGCGGCAATCGGATTGCTGTATAGTATTGCTTACACCATCAAAATGAGTAAGATGGGCAAACACAGGATAGAAGGATACTTTGATTATGTGGTCCCGCCACTGGAGGGATTCTGGTGGCAGGACGGAGTGCAAGGTGTTGATTACACACGGAAAGATCAATTTCAGTGGATTTCTCTTATCCGCCTTCCGGAGTTCGTTACCAGGGAGGAGTTTGATTGGGCCATACAAGAAGCAAGTGTGAAAAAGCAGATGGATTTTTCAAAAGTGGAATTTTTTACTTACCATGAGGGGTTATGCGTCCAGTGTATGCATATCGGTCCGTATGATAATGAGCCGGTGACGGTCCGGGAGATGGAGCGGTATGCCAAAGAACAAGGCTATGAACTGGATTTTTCCGATCAAAGATATCACCATGAGATTTATCTCAGTGATGTACGTAAGTGTAAGCCGGAAAACTTAAAAACGGTTATCCGGCAGCCGATTAAATAAGGTGAAAAGAAAAAGCGGTGTACCCATAAGGAAGTAGTTCTATTAACGCAGGACGGCATGGCCGAGAGGCTGTGCGGTTCTGCATTTTTCTGCTTGTCAAAGATTCTTTGCGCGAGTATTTTAGGTGTGTAAAGGTAAGTTGCTGGCTTTTTTGAACCATGAGCTCGATAATGAATCCAGAAGGAGGTAACAAAATGAACATCGGTGCAAAAATTATCGAAATAAGAAAACAGAGAGATATGACACAGGAAGATTTTGCAAAAATATTCCATGTAACAATGCTCATGTGCCATAAAGTAACACAAAAAGCAACAGACAGCCGCCACAATTCCGTAAAGATTGATACTTGACAGTCTCCCGAAAGCTCGCTATAATAATAGACGTAAAATTTGAGTGGACTTTTCCGGATTCGGTCATCTTTTTGCCACACAACTGTCTTATGATAGTTGTGTGGCTTTTTTGCTTTATAGGAAATTGCGTTTTTGGAGCAGTCAAAAAAAGAACGCATGTTCATCGAACATATGTTAGATAAACGTGCGTTTGGGTATGACAATAAGACGTTGGCAGGATCAGAAGATATAG
>NZ_BSBO01000066.1:0-5861 GCF_027924685.1 Sellimonas catena | reverse complement strand
CCTTTGTATAGATGGTTTTTCGTCAATTCCATTATACCAAACGGGACAGGTTTATGCCTTTTTTATTGGCTGAAATATTGAATTTTCAAGGTTCAACACACCGTATTGGTGTGGGAAGTTTTAGTTATATTACTAATCAAAAATCCCGGCATATAAACTGATCCTTTCAATTCTAAATTTGTGATTTTTTACATACATTTCTCAAATGTAAAATCATAATTATTCCTGAAAAATAATACACTATAATAAGTGCTACAGCTGATCCTAACAATCCATAGTTGCTTACACATACATAGTCAATTATAAAATGTACAATCATAGAAATAATATTAACTCTTAAATTAAATTTCTCTTCACCAATTCCAGCTAAAATGTTTCCAGGAAGCATTCTAAATACTGCTTGTCCAAATGAAGCAACAAGCAATATTCTCATTATCGGTATCGCATCATAATATTTTTCTCCATACAACAACCAAATAATAAATGGTGTACACCAAATTAAAATTATATGAATGATAAGCATTCCACCGAAATTAATAGCTGATAATTTTTTAAAATTTTTCCAAATCCATTTCTTATCGTCAATATGTTTAATAAAATAAGGAAAAATAAATGTTATAATGGCCTGCATTACAAACAAAGATATTGTAAGTATGTATGCCGCAACCTTATAAACGGCTAAATCTTCTTCATCATTCAACACCCAACTTAAAATAAAAGTTTCATTAAGCTGCATTACATACGAAGACATATTAGTAAGCATCATTACAACGCCAAACTTAAATATCTGCTTTTGTTTATCCTTACTCGGATAAATAAACTTCTTATTTTTCCCTTCAACAGATTTAAGTAAAACTATAGCAACAACAATTGAAATAATAACTGCTATATAGCGCCCTCCAATAATACCAAGAATACCAGAAGTAATTGCCAAAACAATTTGCGCTATAACCATTAAAGCCGAATAAGAAAAAGATAAAATTGAATATTCTCTATTCGCAAACAATGCTCTTAAATATAACTGTAAATCCTCATATATAAATACAAGTATTGGGAGAGCAGACATTAATACTAAATATAATCTACTTGATTGAAATTGAAAATCAGCACACAAGAAAAAGATAAGACTTCCTATAAAAAGAATGAGATCTATTATCAAACCTTTCCTTAAAGAATATAGGAACACTCCTCTTTTTTCTTCTTCACTCTCTTCCTGCACACAATATCTTAAAGTTGCATTAGTTATCCCTAAAGCATTAAACATTAGAAAATAGTTTCGTATATTATCAACATATACCAAAACTCCATAATCCGTTTTGCTCAATACTCGTGGCAAAAACATTGCGGAAATAAAACTTATAACTTTTACTAAAGAAGAACTTATAATGATATGAAAAAAACCTTTTTCTTTAATCAATCTAATACCATTTTTCACCTGGTCTACTCTCTTCATTTATCATTACCTTTCATATGTAAAAAAGTATTAAAATTACTGTATTGTACTACTGCATCATAATTTTGTTCCCAAAATTTTCTAGCATTATTTCTCAACTCTTGGTAGCGGTTAGTATCTTCTTTATATATACTAGCCATGTTATTGATCGCATCTGCTAATTCCTGTATATGAAATCCTTTATTCAGTAATATTCCTGTCTGATCGCATACAATTTCTTTCATTCCTCCCACATCAGGCGCAATCACTGGAATCCCAAAAGAAATTGCCTCCATAATAGATACTGGAAGTCCTTCCGAATCACTTGTATTAACAAAGCAATGATATACACTATTTTTATAATTTTCGATTACCTCTGAATTTTTACATTTTCCTTTAAACTCAACAGCAATATTCTCGCCTAATTTTTCGTGTGCCTTTTCTTTTATTGTATCAGCTAAGTTACCATCCCCGAAATGAGTCCACTTTATTGGATAATTCTTTACAAGAGCTAACGCGTCAACCAACTTATCTAAACGTTTTACTGATATAATATTGCTACATGTCAAAATATGAAACTCCTTTGTTTCTTCTAGCAATTGGACTCCATGATCTTTTGTTCCTAAATGGCTAACCAAATATTTATTTTGATATTTCTTCCATTTGAGTTCTAAATATTTCTTTCCTGCTTCTGAAACTGGTAAAATGTAATCACATGTACTAAATATTGTGTCTCTCATTGGTAAGTAGTTATACTTATTTCTTTGTTCATATAAATCATATCCGTGTATTCTAGTTATAAATTTTCGTACTTCCAATTTCTTTTTTAGTACTTGACCGATATATGCTGCTTCAAATGCCCAATACGAATACAATGTAACTTGATCTTGGGAACTGAAATTATATTTATCAAGTCTTTTCAAAATTTCTTTTGCTTTTTGATGTGATTCGAAAATAAATTTTGTCAAAAAAAGAAGTTTTCTAATAGAAAAATGGTTAACTATCCTTCTAACCTCATTCCAGTAATCAAAATCACCTAATGATTGAAGTAAACCGGAGAAAATGAAATTTTTTCCATCCCAAATATTGATCACTTCAATAGCCGGATTTTTATACGTCCTCGGTTGACCGTATATTTTGTTTGTTGGTATTAGCAATATCTTATCAAACTTCCAAAATTCTTCTTCATTTTCAATAAATGATTCCCCGTGTAAATAAGGATAGGTTTCTGTTAATACAATCAGTATCTCCTTCATATTTACCTCTCTTTGTATTTCATTTGAATCATTTTTCCAATAATAACTATGAGCACTATAGTTAATATAGTTGTAAAATTTATCCCTGTGTATAAAAAGTTACTAGTCGTATCCCTTGGCATATAAATAATCTTCTCAACCATCAGCAGAAAAATTCCTATCACAAACATATTTCCACTTTTTACTATATATATACTATTACTCAATACTATTCCTAACAGCAGATTAAATAGAAAAATTCCAATATAACCAAAATCATGATAGAGTTCAGCAATATAACATGATCCAAGTCCTCTTCCTTGGATATAATTCCAAGGCATAACTAAATAAGAAATCATTTGTCCAAAACTATTTCCGTAAATTGCCGCTTCTGCTGTTTGTTGTTGATATACAGGAATATCAAATAATGCTTGTGTAATAACATTATTTTGGAAAAAATCTTTTAACCGCCCTAATGAATAAAGCTTATTTTCCGGTAGGTATGTTTCATAAAGTTTTTCATACCCGATTAGATCTGCACTTGTACTTTGATTTTTCATAAACTCCACAATTGCTTCTCCTGTCGAAATATGATTCACTTGAATGCCATCTCTACTAAATCCAAAAAAATATAAAAAGGATATTAAAAATGGTACACATAAAAGTCCAACAAAACAAACTTTTTTATTAATCCACTTTTGTTTATGATCCATTTTATCTCGGAAAAAGTAATAAATAATTATCATTAAAATACCTAAAACAAATTTATTCCTCTGTCCTGTTCCCAAAGAAATAACCGAATACCCTCCATAAAACAGCATTGCTCTGTTAACTTCTTTTTTTGATGGCATAGAGCCCATAAAAATCCAAAACGCTATCGGAAACATATCTGCTAATTTAACTACTACTCCCGGAAGATTAGTGGCGTATTCCAAATAGTATTCCAAATATGTATTGTCCCTTACAAAAAAAATTTTTTCAAATAAAACAACAAAATAAAAAAACAAAGTGAAATAAGTTATTATTTTGGCGCTTTTTTGAAAATATTTTTTTAAATCTGATTCTCTAAATTTTATTTTCTTCTCTAATTTAAAAATTCTTGCAACTTTATTACTAAACAAGCAGCCTAGTATAATTCCAAAAACCGCAAGGTATAATGAAATCGACATATGAATCGTTATTTCATTTGAAAATATAGTCTCTATGCTATTTTCTAAAATTAATTCTAAAAAACTTCCTCCTAAAAGAAATGTCAATAGAGTTATAAAAAAACATAATACAATAATTCGTTCTCTTATTTTTATTACTGAATAAATCACTCCGACAATCCAGACAAAAAATATGGCCCAAAAAATAGTAACATATTCTTGCATTAAAATACCAAAACTAAATAATATGAAAGAAAAAATCAATAGAATAATATTACCAACTTGTAGGATTTGATTTTTCATATATTTTACCTCGATATCACATTTTTCATAATATTTTCCCATGAAAACTTTTCCATAGCAAACTTTCTAATATTTTCAGCTTTATATTTGTCTTTATTATCTATAAATGTATTGATAATATAGGATATATCTATTGGGGAATCATCTGAAGCAACTCGAATTACATACGGACAATCTTCTGGTATTCCTATTTCTTGATAAGCACAAATAAACGGAATTCCTCTAGACAAATATTCCTTTGCTTTGAGTGTGGAAGCTTCTGTTATTCCAACTTTATAAAGTCCCAACGACGCACATCCTATATGACATTGATCAAATAACTTATCTAATTCTTTTCCTGTCTTCCAATGAAAAAACTTAATATATTCCATAACCCCCAACTTCATAGCTAAATTTTTATAATCATTCAGAGCTTCTCCCTCTCCAACCAAATATACTTCGACTTTAGCTTTATTATTTCCGTTTTTATATTGAGCAACTCCTTTAATCAATCTTTCAAAGCCTTGATGATAAAACATCGATGCAATTCCAATAATACGTAAGATTTTTTCTTCTTCACACTCTTTTTTCAATTGAAACTCTTCAACACTACACCCATTTGTCATCCTTATCGATTTAATGCCAAAAATTTTTTCTGTTTTATTTCCAATATAAACAATTTTTTCAATATAGTTTTTTAAAGTTGGAATGAAAATTTTTTGTATTTGATCGCGGGCCCAATATTTCCATTCTCCTTTCTTTAGTTGATAAGGCTTAATCGGGTATGTTGGAACTTCCAAAATCACTCTTATTTTTTTCTTTTTCAACAATTTTAAAAGTCGCCAAACTGCTAGATCAATATAAGGAAAGCGTATGTAACATATATCGATCTTTTCTTTCTCTATAAAATTTCTTGCAACAGAGAAGTAACGAAATCTTCTTGTCTTATTTCCATTATATCTACTAATTAGTGTTTCTTTTTCATCTTCAAAAAGTGTATAGCCCATTTCTCCATAGGCTAAGCAAGATACTTGGTACCCATTTTTTTCCATACCCTTCATCTGCATTCTAATTTTTTTTGCAACTCCATTATGTTGCTTATTTAACTCTGCTAATGCTATATATAATATTTTTTCCAACTTATAATCCTCTTTATCTATATATTCTTTTCTGCAAATTAAGAATCATACCTTTGGGTATGAGACCTACAACCAATGGCTTAATTACATACAATAAACCTTTGGGCATTAAGCCTAACATTTTATAGCCTTTATATCTCACTATTGCCTCGTCAATTCTATATTTATACTTTCTCTTTTTCATCGCATATGGATTAACATAATATCTAAGTAGTGATTCAGAAATATTATATCCTTTCATCCCCTTTGCATACATTCTCATAAATAAATCTATATCTTCTGCTCGTCTAGTTTCTTTAGCATATCGATACCCTTTTACTCTTACTAAACTTTCCTTTCTAAACATTGTTGCTGGGTGTACAAAAGGACTATTCCACAAAAAATCTTCTTTTATAGGCGTTATAGCTCTTACGTTTTGCTTATGTGTTATTGTTTGTCCATCAAAAATATCAACTGCCGAAGAAACAAATGCATATTCTTTATTATTATCTCAAACTACGCACATAGATTTTGCCTATGCACCTTGAAAATTCAATATCTGGCAGGTATTCGATTATCAAAGTTCACCCTTTGCCCTATGCCGCCTGAAGCTGTGTCTTCAACAAAACAGGCAATGTGTTCATAA
>NZ_BSBO01000065.1:0-6895 GCF_027924685.1 Sellimonas catena | reverse complement strand
GGAGTTTCCCAAACAAAAGGATATTAAGAAATAACCTGTGTTTTCCTGCTTGCGAATAAAAGAATAGTGTGATTAAGTTAGAAATACTGCATAAATGTGCTGGTATCTCTTTTTCGTTGCCTTGAAACAGCAGACTATTTCATTTCTGCTTGATTACTCTAAACTTATCAGGCTGTGGTTTGTCAAGGGCTTGTTGCGTAAGCAATGCTTTGGCACCCTTTACAAATTATGGACGGTAAAGTAGCTTTTCAAAAGCAGAAAAAAGTAGTCTTAAGATTTTGAAATATTGTAGCGGGTAGTGGAAAATGGTATAATGTGAATACAGAGAAACATATAAATTTGTATTTAACAATCAATAAATTGAGAGGGCTTAATCTTATGACTAAACAAAAGAAGGTAATTTGGATAATATTGGGAATAATTATTTTTGTGTTTAGTGTTTTTCTAGGGCTTGGATATTTAGGTCAAATAACAGGTGGAAATAGTTTAATACAAAGAACAGAAATGAACGATAAATATGTTCCGGAAGAAATAACAAAATATTATCCAATAGAAGATTTAAACTCAAAAGAAAGTTTACTTTCTGATAAAAATTATGCAAACTCAATACAGGATGCTCTGTTAAGTGCCTCTATTGAGTTTGAACAAGGCGAAGAATATAAAACACATATTGATAAGATTATAAAGGAGTTTGAAAACGAAAACTATAAAAGTGTTTTGTATATATCAGAAAAAAACGATATAGAGTCAAGTTTGACATTTTCAAAATTCAAAATTAAGGAAGTAGATGGTAAAAAGAGATATGCTCATATTACAAGTGTACATGAGGTTATAAAGAAAGACCGCCCGTATGACAAAGATACGATGTCGTTACTAAAATCACAGTTAGCATTAAGTGATAGATTGCAAGACTTAAATATCAGTCCAGACAATAGTCGCTTTTTATATGGATTTGTACATGATGAAGATATTTACAATACAAAAATAGAAAATAAAAAACCCGATGAAATTATTTATTTTGAACTTTGTGAAAAGCCTTTCTATTTTTGGTATTATGAAAATTTTCAAAGTGATAAATCTGGAAAATCTTTAAGTATAGAAATTGAAAGATAATAATAGAACAATTCCAGGTTGTAGAGGTGATTAGAATGAAGAAACTATATTGCATGAACTGTGGTACTGAAATAAAAGGAGGAATACCTAACGAATGTTCTTGTGGAGCTGAATTTGATTTAGCAGATACAAAAAACATAAAAAGAATAATTACAAGCATTATATTCTTTGTAATATTAATGTCTCCACTGCTTATTCTTATTCACTTTGGCAGACAATATTTACAAGCGTCAATTATTTTATATGCTTTGCTCCTGATTCTAGGTATTTTTTGGTGTCGTATCGTACAAACTATTTTAGTTCGTCTTGGGTTAGTAACTATGACGAACATTGAAATTAAATAACAACAATAACATCTTCACAACTCTACTGAGCAGGAAATCTGAAAAGGTCTCCTGCTTTTTTATACCAAAAAGATTAAAAATCCTATTATCCGCATAAACGCAGGAACTTTAAGCAATATGAATGAAAATACAAAAGAAATTTACCACTAATTTACTACGATTGAAAGAACCTTGATACGACAAAGAAAATAGCATAAAGAAAAGCAAAATGGCATTTCATACAAAATATGAGATGTTTTTTTGTTGCTGTAACACAGCACAATTTGTTCTTTTTTCTGCTTGACTATCTTTCATTTTTTAGAGCATGAATTGTCAAGAGCTTGTTGCGTAAGCAATGCTTGCACTCTTGATAAGGCATGGGATAAAAAATATTTTGACAGATAGCAGAAAAGTAATGACATGTGAGTTCTATAAATGATATAATAAATTATCAGATAAAAAATCAATCGGTTAACAATTTGCAAAGAAATTTCTAGGAGAAAAGAGTATGGGGAGAATAATTATGGTTTTATATATGGAAGCTTTATTGTTATCTGTTCTTACAATATGGTTTTTATATCACATAATAAAAAAGAAAAAAATCTTTCGTTGGGAAAATGCTCCATTGGACATGAGAGATTTTGTAAAGAGAAATGAAAAAAGGATGAATATGATTTCAAATGGTATTATAGGTATCATTTTGATTCCTGCGTTTTTGCGGGTAGTTCTTCCTGCTGTACAGGATTTTCCAAACATAAATTCTGGCAATTATCTTGAAGTAGAGGGAACAGTAACATCTTGGAATTATAGTGATGAAGATAAAAACAAAACAAGAGCTATTGGAATTATGGATAATAAAACTAAAAAAGAAATATTTGTAACTGTTTATAGTAAAGGAATACAAAAGGGGGAATATCTGAGAGTTAGATATTTACCTAATAGTAGATATGGAGAGATTAAGGAGAATAAGTGATGAAAATAATAGGATTATTTTTTATGACATTAGTATTTGGAATAATATCTATGATAACAAGCAAAAAGTATAAATTGCAAGGGGATTTAAAAGAATTATGCTTTCCACCTGTATTTTCTAAAATTTTATATGGGTGTTTCATTATTTCTATGATATGTTCAGTGGTTATTATATATTTATGGCAAGATACTGGTATTACTATTTTGTTTTTGGTTATGGGGATTATTAGTGCTTTTACTGCATGGGCAATCAGTAAATATAAAATAATTATAGAAGAACAGGAATTGATTGTTATTTACCCTATGAAGAAAAGAAAGATTTCAATTACAAAAATAGAATATATTGAAATCAGTACAAGCGGTAGTATAAAAATCATAGTGCAGAACGAGAAAAAAATAAATTTAGATGCAATGCTAATAGGGACTGAGTCTTTTATAGAATACATGAAGAAAAATGGAGTACCTATACAAGAAAATAAAGGAAATGATTAAACAGACGGAGTGATCCAGACACGGTGGCAGGAAAATCTCTCAGATTTTTCTGCCATGTCTTGCAAGTGGCTGGTTCACTTCGTCTGTGAGCGAGCCTGTGGCGAGCGAAGATTAAGCCCCCGTTATCTAACAGGGGGGTACTATTACAAAAGACAAGAGCAAAAACAAATACAAAACTGCTGATATGCAACGATTTATAAGGTTATAAGAACTTATTTCACTTCACACCCTATTTTTTCTACCCGACAGGTCTAAAACAGCATATCAATAGAAAATAAATATAAGATACAAGGTGTATGCTCCTATGAGTATATGCCTTTTTTTGATTGGAGGAATAAAGCATGAATGATATAAAATTTATTGAAACATTAAAGCAAAAGAGAAATGCCTGTGATTACTCGCAATCACGACTGGCACAGGAACTACAAATCAGCAGGCAGAACTTAAATGAAATTGAAAACGGAAAAACAAAAGCCAGTAAAGAAATGAAACATATACTTTTGCATTATCTTGATTATTGTAATTGTACTCAGCCTTTCACTTTAACGATTGACTATCTGCGTGTTCGTTTTCCTACCACAGACGCATTGGAAATTATAAAAAATATACTGGCAATGAAGAGCGAATATTTTATCCATGAAGATTATGGAATGTATGGTTATGAAGAACAGTATGTCTATGGGGATATTAGTGTAAATGCTTCTAAAGATAGTTCTATGGGTGTTTTATTGGAATTAAGAGGTATGGGGTGTCGGAACTTGGAATATGTTTTACAGGCAAGAGGGATAGACTGGTATTGCTTTTTAAGCTGTTGTATAGATTATCAAGGTGTTTTTAAACGCATAGATTTGGCAGTCAATGATATGGGTGGATTGCTGGATATAGAAATTCTAAGAGAACGCTATTATGCCAACAAGGTATGGAAACGTTCAAGAACCCATGAAGCAGTAGACAGCGGAAAATTATCGGGTACAAATGGAGATACTGCAAAAACTTTTTATATCGGTTCAAAGAATAGTTCTATCTACTTTTGCCTATATGAAAAAGAAAAGGAACAAAAAAGCAAAGGCATAAAAACAGACATTAAGAACCGCTTTGAAATTCGTTTGAAAAATGAAAAAGCAGGACAAACGATAGAACAATTTGTTTTTTCAAGAAATCCCGAACAGACCATAGCGAACCTTATTCTCACACAGATAGATTTTCCCGATTATATTTTATGGGATATATTTTTAGATAATGTAATGACTTCACTTCCATTTGTTATGACACCTGTCGCAGTCAATATGGATAAAACAAAACGCTGGTTAGAAAGACAGGTAATGCCCTCTTTATTGATGATAAAAGAGATTGAAAAGAAAACAGGGGCAAATTATCTGGAAGAAATCGACAGACATACAAGACTAACAGAAAAGCAGGAATTAAAAATCAAACAAATGACAACAGACATAGCAGATATGATTGAGAAAGATACCGCTGTTCCACAAGGGAATGACGGTATTTTTTAATTTCTTCAAAAAATCTGCAACAAAACGGTTACTTGCGTACAGATATGGTGCAAGGAAAGGAAATCTGACTTTTTTTGAAAACAGGTCATTAAATCGGTGGTTGCTGTCCCTATATGATGTGAAAGAAGAAACGATTTTCAATTTCAACTTAACAATCCGTAGTTTCCGTTCCCTATATGGAGCAAAGAAAATCTTTCATTCCATAGTTGGTAGTAATAGTGTTGCATGGGTAGTTAGGGTGTGAAAAGAAAATCAGATTTTTTCATCACCAACTTAGCAGAATGACACTTTCTTTCCCTATATGGTGCAGGAAAAGAGAAAAGTTTTGAAGATTGGTTACGCTTCTGCTCTTTTCCAACGCGGTATATTAGGAAAGACGATTTTCTTCTTTCATGTTCTTTGACAACTGAATAAAGCAATTTAATACGTTTGACAGACAGCGAGCCGTTGAAACAGATACGCCATGACCTTTTCCCTGCTAAAGTGAGCGAGCCTTATCTGTGTTCCTGTAAGAAACTTGTCCTTTCCTACCGCCATGACCTGTCCTGTCTGATAATGATACTCCCGTACAGCCACAGCTTGAGCGTTCAGAGCGTCGCACGCAATGGGTACGGCTACATAAGAACTATGCAGAGGTGGAACTCCTGTGGGCTATGACAAAAGCCGTTGAATTGCTTAGAAAAGATTTTTACAGAAAGGGGGTATGTGTTATTGCTGATATTGTAAAAACAAGGCAGGAAAAGACAGATAATAAGCGTGGCATTGGCAACAGAGGAAAAACAAAGATTGTTGTAAAAGAGCATTTTTCCGAAAAGGGAAAGACAATGGAAGAACTTCTGACGGATGTTATGCTGGAAAAAGCAAAGCAGACAATCGCATAAAATCGGTGCAGTTGTAAGAAATAGATTGAATGACAAAAAGTACCCGTGTTATACTTTACTTGCAAGCAGGTATTGTAAACACGGGTTAGTTATAAAGGAGGATAACTGACAATGAAACAACAGATTTACAATACTGCACTTTATCTTAGGTTAAGCCGAGATGATGAATTACAGGGCGAAAGTTCCAGCATTACCACACAAAGAAGTATGTTGCGTCTATATGCAAAAGAACATCATTTGAATGTGATTGATGAGTATATTGATGACGGCTGGTCGGGAACAAATTTTGAAAGACCGAGTTTCCAGAGAATGATTGAAGATATAGAGGCAGGAAAAATCAACTGTGTTGTAACGAAAGACCTTTCCCGACTTGGCAGAAATTATATTATGACAGGACAATATACAGAATTGTATTTTCCCAGCCATAATGTCCGTTACATAGCGATTGACGACGGTGTAGACAGCGAAAAAGGCGAAAGTGAGATTGCACCATTTAAGAATATCATCAATGAATGGGTGGCAAGAGATACAAGCCGTAAAGTGAAATCTGCATTTAAGACAAAATTTGCAGAGGGTGCGTATTATGGGGCTTATGCTCCGTTAGGATATAAGAAACACCCCGACATCAAAGGAAAACTGCTGGTTGATGAGGAAACAAAATGGATTGTTGAAAAAATCTTCTCCCTAGCCTATCAAGGTTACGGTAGTGCCAAAATCACAAAGGTACTGCGAGAAGAAAAAGTTCCGACAGCGTCTTGGCTGAATTTTACAAGGTATGGTACTTTTGCACATATCTTTGAGGGAAAGCCCGACAGCAAGCGTTATGAATGGACGATTGCTCATGTTAAGGCAATTTTAAAAAGTGAAGTCTATATCGGCAACAGCGTTCATAATCGACAGTCAACTATTTCTTTCAAAAGCAAGAAGAAAGTACGAAAACCCGAAAGTGAATGGTTTCGAGTAGAAAACACGCATGAGCCGATTATTGACAAAGAAGTATTCTATCGTGTGCAGGAACAGATAAAATCAAGGCGTAGACAGACAAAGGAAAAAGCAACGCCGATATTTGCAGGGCTTGTCAAGTGTGCGGATTGTGGCTGGTCTATGCGGTTTGCGACAAATAAGGCAAATAAAACGCCTTACAGTTATTATGCTTGCAGTTACTACGGACAGTTTGGAAAAGGTACTTGTTCTATGCACTATATCCGTTATGATGTGTTGTATCAAGCAGTATTGGAACGATTGCAATATTGGACTAAGGCAGTACAGCAGGACGAAGAAAAGGTGGTGAATAAGATACAAAAGGCTGGCAATGCAGAGCGAATACGGGCAAAGAAGAAAAAGGCAAGTGCTTTGAAGAAAGCCGAGAACCGACAAAATGAGATTGACCGCTTGTTTGCGAAAATGTATGAAGATAGAGCCTGTGAGAAGATAACGGAACGAAACTTCATCATGCTGTCGGGGAAATATCAAAAGGAGCAGATAGAACTGGAACAGCAGATAACCAACCTAAGAGAAGAATTAAGTAAAATGGAACAGGATATGATAGGTGCTGAAAAGTGGATTGAGTTAATCAAGGAGTATTCCGTACCAAAGGAACTGACAG
>NZ_BSBO01000064.1:0-7212 GCF_027924685.1 Sellimonas catena | reverse complement strand
GAGCATTCTGTTAAAAAGAAACATAAAATGATCAGATAAAGTCCGAGCTGAATTGTCTGAAAATAAAAGAAATAAACTGATATCAAAAAAAGAAGAAAAAGTGCCAACGATTACTTGACACATACATATAAAATCCACCAATTGAAACCTTTTATCATGTATGATATACTTAAAAATATACAAACCATTTAATTAAAGGAATATAATCATGAACAAAATAACCAAAGGTGTACTTACCAATATAATTTTAAAATACTACATTTCGGAACTTTCCAAAACACAGTCAAAATTAGCCGAAAAAATTGGTGTTGATCATTCATCTATTTCTAATTGGCTGAATATAAGAAAAAATGTTGAAGTATCTAATAAAAATTTCAAGAAAATTTTAGCTTTTGTAGAGCAGGACTTGAGCATAGAAACTGAAAAAGCACTACTAAATTACACTTTCAATGAACTTATCACTTTAGGATTTGACCAATCGATTTGCAAAACAATTTTAAACAAAAGCACTAATTTCATTTCTTTTCTAAAAAATTTGATTACAGATTATGAAATAACTGAACCGCAACTTCAACATCATCTTAATATCCATGCGGTTATATCAAAATTGCGTTCACTTTTTCGACCTTACGAGGATTACATTAAAATCAATGCCCAAAAAATTTTTGAAGAAGCTACTCTTACATCATTTTCGTCGTGGTTATCCTGTTCAAAAGATCCTCATGATCCAGGATTAGTAACTAAACAAAATTATTTAATATTGAATTTTCCTAATTCTTACCGTGTATGTATAGTTTTGAGTAATTATGTAATTAATGATGTTTTGAAGTTCGGAGAATCTGTACAACACCTTAAAGAATATAATAATATACACCTTATAATCTTTTTCACCGATAATGAAGTTTCTCATAACTTCCAGAAATATCTATTAGAATCGTACAATCTTTTTTTTGAATCAATAACTAAGCAAGATTTAATGCAGACTTCTCTCCAGAATATAAACTACAACGATATTGCTCTTTCTCAGCAATCCGTTGAAGCACTTTTTTATGCGCAAGCCGTTTTTGAGAGATTTACAGCTTATTTTGCTGTTATTCGTAATGAAATTATCTTTAGAACTTATTCTACTGATCGCCTTAATCCACTTTTAGAAACTTTAATTGACAAAAATGATTTATTAAAAGGTTTTGCCGAAAAAATATTATTGAAAGAAATTTTTAAATATTCTTATCTATCCCGTCATGCAATTTACTTTGAACGAAAGTGTTTGTCTACAATCGTCAAAGAGTATCAGTCTGATTTCAATAAAAAGTTGGGAACTGTAGTAGAGATATGTTATCCTAACTCGTTTTTGTCAAGTTCAATTTATGAACACTGTGAAAAACTTTTTTTATTTACAAGTTCATATCATTCAGTCAAAGTAATGAAAGATTTGAATGAAAAAAATGGCCAAAAAATATTTCCACTCAACATACACATATGCTTATCACATATTCAGCCACAATACATATCAAGTCAATATTACAACGACATTGTAGGAAAAGTGGATCTTGTAATTTTAGGTTTTGGCATGGGAAGTAGTATAGTAAATATTACTGAATTTATGAGACATATAAATAGCTGGCTCGCACCAGGTGGTATGGTTTTTATCTCATTTGCCAATTCTGATTCAGTAATTCTTCATAAGCAATTTAATATACAAAACTATCTAGAGACTACTCCTATATTCTTTTCCGATTATTGGAAGTATACCTCGAAAGATAATATAAAATTTCTATCTCGGATTAAACGGTATAATTTAGAAGAAGCAAAAAAAATAATATCTACCTATGCAGATATCACAAATTGTTACACCTATCCTTTCTTATCTTCTTTAAGTGATATATCGCGAGAAGAAAATTGGTTACTTGATGAAGTTCGTGAAATTGATAAGAAATATGCTTTAGAAGGGCGTAGTCGCCACGGACATTATATTATTGTAATAGGACATAAGAATTTACAAAATTTGAAAATGCCTCTTTCTGATTCCTTAGAATTCCGTATTAAAGAACTTATCCTATCTTTTCTGAAGAAACACAATATAGAATTTTATTCTATCTCCCATCCTGTTGCGATTGATACTAAAAATTTATTTAGAATATTAATCAATGAAGGAGAAGATGTAAATCAGTTTGACTTATTGAAAACTGTTCTACTACAGAAGCGTGATGGTTCAATAATATATGTCATTACTTCAAGAGAACAAAATATAACCTATAATAATAAGTTGAAGCTTTTGTCCGAAAAGAATGTTACTAATTCTTATGGCATGGGTAGTATATCACCTTTGGTAATGATTCCAGAAATAACAAAGTTTACAAATATGCCAAGCAAATGCTTTTTTTATGGTCCTGAATCATTAACCAAAGAATTCGTTATAATGAGTTCAGGAATAAGCACTGAATCACTCAAAATACGACGTTCCATCTTAATTGATTTGTTAAAGTCAATAGGTGTAAAATCCCTTCCTAAAAATACAATGATACAATAGTTAGCAAGCTCCTTCACTCAACAATACGAGTGAGGGAGTTTTTCATTTAGTATAATCGGCACAAAATTGACACAGTTCTGCGATTGCAGGGTAAATTTACCCATGCTACAATAGGTATTGCTTATAGTTTTCTTTTTACAGCACCCTCGGCGGTGCTTTTTTTGTACCCATAAACCAACGCTGACTGCTGTACGTACAGCCTACGTATATAATAAGTAGATATTTCTACGTATACTCTACGTACAGCACACGCACATTCTACTGAACGGAGGAAATCCGGCATGAAAACAAGAGATCAGATATACCACAGGGAAGGAGAAAAGCTCCTGCGCTTCCTGACCACCTACCATGCCCTCAAGTATGAGCAGGTAATGAAGATGTTTGGTAACCAGGACTCCATCAAGTCGCTGATCACCAGCTTGGTCAAGCAGGGAAGGATTTATCATGATAAGGAAGCCGGCCTGTTATGTGACAGCCCGGAGGCTGCCAAAAACCCGGATCGAGGCACGATTGCTGCCTTCTGGGTTTTACTGGATTTTGAAAAGCCCATCGTATTCCATACCAGCGGGGATTTTCCTGTTAAACTTCACTTCTTTTCAGAGAATGAGGAATATGAAATCCTCTATGTGCCGCTGGAACAGGAAATTTTGGTGGATCATGTGATGAAGTCCATTCCCCGCCACGATGTGTTGCGTCTTGTGGTGCTGGAAAATATCCAGCAGGCGGCGAAACTCTCGATTGAAGGGGTGCTTGCTTTCTGTGTCGTGGATGACTCCGGCTCTGTCAGCTACTACGGAAGGAGGTAATACACCATTTCAAACCAGAAAATACTCTATGAACGGCTTGCGAAGCTGGAAGGAGAGATCCAGAAACTCAACAACACCGTTTTTGCCCTGAAAACCACTGATATTCGTACATATCCGGAAAACTACGGGGATCTGAGTATAAACGCTGCGCTGCGTGCTGAGCGGATCGCCTGCCAGATGCGGAACCTGGTCTGTCTGGCCGCCCCGGAAAAACGGAGCGGATACTTAAAAGAAGCGGCAGATGCCCAAGGGATTGAGATCTGCCAGGACGAAGATCTTATTTCCATTACGCTTCCGGGTCTGCTTCCCAAAAGAAAGCAGCACGTCAACGCTGCCTTTCTCCATGAGCCGCTAAACTATGCGCTGCAGAACTACCTGACGGTCCATTCCCTTCCCCTGTACCGGGAATGTGTGGTCTGCTTCAGCCAGATCTATGACCGGAACGGCCCATTTGACCGGGTACGTGATTACGATAACCTGGAGTTCAAACAGCTTCTGGACACGATTGCCACCTATATCATGGTGGATGACAGCGGGCTTTACTGCGACTCCTACCACACCACGGAGCTGGGAGATACGGATCATACTGTCATCTATGTGATGGGAAAATCCCGGTTTCCCCAATGGCTGAAAGGACGAAAAAACGAGATTGAAACCATATCGGAAATTTCATGATTTTTCCGTCATTTTATCCGACATTGGTAAAACATCCTTTGAAAGCAGGAAATCCCTGCTTTTTTTGTTTGCCGGGAAGCACAACTTTTTACCCAAGTACAGACTTACATGGGTAACTACCGGAAGGAGGGGTGACTGATTTTGTATCCTTCTACCTCCCAGAAATACAGGCTCCTGGAAATGGTCGCTCTTTGCGGGGAATTTCCTGCTGACCAGCTTACCCGTCTGATCCCGAGCGCATCTTATGGAGAAAAGCTCATTACAGAGCTAAAGGCACAAAAACTATTGCGGACTCACTATCGGGATCATTTACGGGGCTACCGCCTGACCGGACGGGCCAAACAGATGCTCCTTGCTCAAAATCCGGAGCGTTTCCGTGACTTCCTCTCCGGGAATAGCGAAACCAATCAGGTCCGAAGCGAAGTAACCCGTCGGCTGCGTCTGTACCAGAAAGCAGAAACCTATCTGACTCTCCTAAGCGCCGGCATCCCGTTCTTTGCTGACCAGAAACCGGATATTTTCAGGGAAGGCCGCGAAGCCGGGATCCTTTCTATGGGGAACCTGCCACTTTTTTACTCATCACGGGAGTTTAAGCACATCGGTCCAGAGGCAACCAAGATCAGAAATTCCCGGAGCATGGGTGTGCTGCTTGCTCCCCACTGTGCCTATGCACTGTATAACACCGGCGACCATGTACTCAAGTGGGAATACCGGACAGAGGTACGGCTGAACGCCTTCCTGCAGCATTACCTGCAGGACTTTCCCTATACGGGACACCCGAAAGTCCGGGCGATCCTGACTGGGAAGGACATGGACACCGCATATCAGCTCCTGACCAGCACCGGCGGGTACAAAAAGAGTCTGTTTGTAGCGGATACATCCTATGAACATTTTCACTACCTTCCCAATACACCGGAAGGTGAGACACTATTAAAACTGCTGGTCCGGCCACGGCTCATGAAACAACTTGACCAGTTACTATTATCCGATTTAGGTTCCCGGCAGTCAGACCTTCCCATCGACCATGACGGGGTGGACGCTTCCGAGAGCCCTGCGGTTCTTGCATATGATTTTGACTTGCACCGAATTAACCGATTCAATACCGGGCTGAATGTATACGGCAGAAAGGGGGTGATGATCTGCTTTGATTTCCAAATCCCCTGTTTGAAACGATATCTGACCGCCGACATTCGGTTCTCCAGTATTGACCTCTCTAAGTTTAGAAAGGGGTTTTTGCATGAACCGTAAATGGTGGAAGCTCATTTATCTGCTTCCCATCAGCCTCTGCACCTTATATGCAGGCGGCTATATCGCTCAGTTTATCCGAAACTATCGCATCTGGACTGCCGCCGGTAACACGCCGGGCAATGGCAGTTCCCCACCGATGCCATCCCCGCATCCGGCAGCCTGTTTCCAGGCAGTCACTGATTTTCCGTATAACCTGTACGGGATCGGGATCTGCCTTGTGGTATTTGGGCTGCTGATCTTCCTGCTCATGCGGATGGGCTATGACCGCAACGGCGAAGTCCCAGACCGGGAACGGAACCTGAACTACTCGACCAAAGGCACCTACGGCACCTCCGGTTTCATGACGCCGGAGGAAATGCATAAAGTCCTGGAGCTGACCTCTGATGTAAAGAAGAGCAAAGGCACCATCTTAGGCAAGCTGAATGGCAAGGCTGTCTGCCTGCCCTACCACACCTATATGAATCGGAATGTGGCAGTCTACGGCTCCAGCGGCTCCATGAAGAGCCGTGCCTATGTCCGAAATGCCATTTTCCAGAGTGTTGCCCGTGGGATTGACGGGCCGGGAGAAAGCCTGATCATCACTGATCCGAAATCCGAACTGTATGAAAGTATGTCCGTGTATCTGGAGAAGGAAGGCTATACTGTCAAATGCTTCAACCTGGTCAACCCGGAAAACTCCGACAGCTGGAACTGTCTCATGGAGATCAACGGTTCTGAGACGATGGCTCAGGTCTTTGCCGATGTCATCATCCAGAATACCGGCTCTGCCAAAGGGGATCACTTCTGGGATAATGCGGAAATGAACTTGTTAAAAGCCCTGGTTCTGTACGTGGATCAGGGTTTTCCGCCGGAAGCCAAAAATATCGGGCAGGTGTACAAGCTGCTGACTATGAGTTCCGAGAGAGAACTGAACAGCCTGTTTGACCTGCTTCCGGTATCCCATCCGGCAAAAGTACCTTACTGCATCTATAAGCAGGCCAGCGACACGGTGCGCTCCGGTGTCATCATCGGATTAGGTGCCAGGCTGCAGGTGTTCCAGAACAAACTGATCCGGCAGATCACCTCCTATGACGAGATCGACCTAACGCTGCCGGGCAAGCAGAAATGTGCGTATTTCTGTATCACCTCAGACCAGGACAGCACCTTTGATTTCCTCTCCTCCCTGTTCATGACTTTTATCTTTATCAAGCTGGTCCGTTTTGCGGACAAAGAGGGCGTGGACGGGAAGCTGCCGGTTCCGGTACATATCCTGGCGGATGAGCTTGCCAATACCGGCGCTATTTTGGAGTTGAACAAAAAAATTTCCGTTATCCGGAGTCGAAACTTAAGCATTTCCTGTATTTTCCAGAATCTGCCACAGATGCAGAACCGGTATCCGCTGAACCAATGGCAGGAAATTATCGGGAATTGTGACAGCCAGTTATTCTTAGGCTGTACCGATGAAGTGACCGCCACCTTTATTTCCAACCGGTCCGGGGATGTGACGGTTGGAGTCAGCAGCGAAGCCAAACAGCTCAATTCCTGGCGGGTGTCGGATTACACACCGGAGTACCGGCAGACCAGATCCATTGGGAAACGCAAACTCCTGACACCGGATGAAATCCAGCGGCTGCCATTAAATAAGGCACTCATCATCCTGCGGGGCCAGAAGATCCTGGAAGTGGAGAAATACGATTATACGCTCCACCCGGATTCCAAAAAGCTGATTCCAAGAAAAGCGGCAGACCACGTTCCCCAGTGGCGGGCGAAAGCCGAGCAGGAAGAATACGACTACACACCGACTCTTGCTGAAAATTTAAAGAAAAAGCCCCGGCCCGGCCGCAGCGGTATGTGTCAAGTAATCGTTGGCACTTTTTCTTCTTTTTTTGATATCAGTTTATTTCTTTTATTTTCAGACAATTCAGCTCGGACTTTATCTGATCATTTTATGTTTCTTTTTAACAGAATGCTCTT
>NZ_BSBO01000063.1:0-7683 GCF_027924685.1 Sellimonas catena | reverse complement strand
GGTTTTAATTGTTTTTTGGTCAATTCAATTATATCAAACCAGATGGTTTCATGCTATTTTATTGCCAGAACTTATTGAATTTTCAAGGTGCATAGGCACTTATTCAAGTGCGAAGTTTGAGTTATTAAAGAAAAATCAGGTCGATGATCTTTGCAGCCTTATTAAAACTTATTTGAAAAAAGGTGAAGGCGAATTTTTTAAGGAGTTTGTTGGTAGCTTTTCTGGCGCAGTTTATCTAAAAAAGGAGAAGAGGTGGAGTGTTTGGACCAACCAAACAGGTGAGAATACTCTTTTTTATTATAAAAAAGGCAACTCTTTTATTATAGGCTCACAATTAAATTATATTTTTGATGCGTTAAAGTTAAAAAAAGAAAAGTACACGCTAAATGAAGAAGCGATATACAGTATTTTGACTTATGGTTATATGTATGATTCACAAACATACGCAAAGGAAATTAACAGATTACTTGGAGGAGAGTATCTTACTATTTCAAAAGAGGAATTCCAAATAAAGAAATACTTCAGATTAAATCATGAGACTTATAACTTAAGGAATAAAACTGAAGATGAAATTATAGAATTATTAGACGAAAAATTCAGACATGCTATTCAAATAGAGTACGACAAAGATTTGGAATATGGTTATGAACATTTGACGGATATTAGCGGTGGTTTGGATTCCAGGATGAATTTTTGGGTTGCATTTGAAATGGGGTATAGAAATATTACAATGCTTCATTATAGCAATGGTTATAGCAGCGATGAAAAAATATCAAAAGAAATTGCCCAAAAAACAAAATCTATATTAATGGATAGACAATTAGATGACTTTAGATTCCTGTATGATATTGATAAAATAGTGGAAATGAATTGGGGATTAACTTCTTTTCACTTTATTACAGGCGGACAAAATATGCTAGAAAATTTGAATATGCATAAGTTTGGGGTAGAACATACAGGTATGATTGGTGATGTCGTTATTGGAAGTTTTCTAAGTGAACCAAATGAAAAAATAGAACTAGCTGGCCTATACTCTGAAAAGCTAAAAAATAAAATCAATTTGGAACATCTAAAAAAATTTAATGACAAAGAACTTTACATGATACAAGTAAGGGGCTTATTAGGGGCATGCGGAAGTATAATCATTAGAAGAAATTATACAGAAGTATTTGCTCCTTTTTTAGAACCGGACTTTTTACAATTTTGCTTAAGCATTCCTGTGGAATTACGGGCTAACCATTCATTATATAAAAAGTGGATTATAAAAAAATATCCTAATGCAGCAGCAATACGATGGCAGAAGAGTGAATCAAAGCTAACAGATGGAAAATTTAAAGAAATGGTTAATAAGGTACATTATTTAGGGTTTAAGTGGCTATTACAGAGAATTGGCTTATTAAAAAAACCAATTGAATCCGGAATGAATCCATTGGATTATTGGTATCGAAATAGTGCAGATCTGCAAAAAAATTGGCAAGAGTATTTTGAAAAAAATATAGGTAATAAGGTTTTAAGTGAAGAAATAAGAAATGATTTGAAACTGATGTTTTATGATGGGAATACATGTGAGAAGGGGCAGGCTTTGACAGTATTGTCTGTAGTTAGTAAATTTTTTTAAGTATACGTTAGAAAAAGAAATTTAAAATAAAAAGGAGTATGAGAAATGAAGGAAGAATTACTGAAAAAAATTAGTTCCAAAGAAATCAAAGTAGGAGTTGTTGGCTTGGGGTATGTAGGCTTACCGCTTGCGGTAGAAAAAGCCAAGGCAGGATTTAAAACAATAGGTTTTGATGTGCAGGAAGAAAAGGTAAGATTAGTAAATGAAGGTCATAATTACATTGGAGATGTAGTAGATAGTGATTTAGCAGACTTGGTCCGTAGTAGAATGTTAACAGCCACTACGGATTTTAGTTTTATTAAAGATGTAGATTTTATCGCAATTTGTGTGCCAACACCATTGGATGCACATCAGCAGCCAGATATTAGTTACGTTCGTTCATCTACAGAAGCAATTTCAAAATATTTGACTAAAGGTACTATGGTTGTATTGGAATCAACGACATATCCTGGGACAACGGAAGAATTGATCAAACCGATTTTGGAAGAAGGATCAGGGTTGAAATGTGGAGAAGATTTTTATTTAGGCTTCTCACCTGAGCGGGTAGATCCAGGTAATTTAATTTACAAGACAAAGAATACTCCGAAAGTAGTGGGTGCAATTGGAAAGGATGCAACTGAAGTGATTGCAGCAATGTATAGAGCTGTATTAGAGGGAGAAGTCTATGAAGTATCCTCACCGGCAGTTGCGGAAATGGAGAAAATTCTCGAAAATACATATAGAAATGTAAATATTGGTTTGGTTAATGAACTTACAATGCTTTGTCAAAAACTGGGGATCAGTATGTGGGAAGTTGTAGATGCTGCAAAAACAAAGCCATATGGATTTCAGGCATTTTATCCAGGACCAGGTCTTGGTGGACATTGCATTCCACTAGATCCATATTACTTATCTTGGAAGGCCAGAGAATATGGGTTCCATACATCCATGATTGAAAGTTCTATGATGATTAATGATCAAATGCCGGAATATTGTGTAGAACGTGCAAGTAAAATTTTGAATAGACAGATGAAGTCGATGAAAGGTTCTAAGATACTTGTTTTAGGAGTGGCTTACAAACAGGATATTGATGACTATAGAGAAAGTCCAGCTCTTCGTGTTATTGAAATTTTAAAAAGAGAAGAAGCCGAGGTTGATTTTTATGACCCATGGATTGCTGAATATAAGTATAAAGGAGAAAAAAATCAGGGAATTAAGGAAATTAATTCAGAAATTATTGCATCCTATGATCTTATAATGATTACAGCAGCTCATAGTAATGTTGATTATGATATGATTCAAAAAAATGCAGTAGCAATATTTGATACAAAAAATGTAATGAAAGCAATAGAAAATAGAGAAAATATTGAAGTCCTTTAGGGCTTTTTTTATTTGGAGGAAATGAGATATGAAATATGCATTAATTGGATGTGGAAGAATTGCAACAAATCATATTAAAGCGGTTATTAATAATCATTTAGAATTGGTTGCGGTGTGCGATGTGATTCCAGAGCACATGGAGCTATTATTAGAAAAGCATGACTTAAACAAAACCACCTCGATTAAAAGGTATACTGACTATAAAAAAATGATAGAAGAAAATGAATTAGAACTTGTAGGAATTGCTACAGAGAGTGGTTTACATGCTGAAATTGCTTTGTATTGCATTGAGCATAATATTAATGTAATTATCGAAAAACCAATGGCTATGAGTATAGAAGATGCAGATAAAATTATTCAGCTGTCAGAAGAAAAAGGAGTAAAAGTATCAGCATGTCATCAAAATCGCTTTAATATTGCAGTACAAGAAATGCGAAAAGCGTTAGAAGCAGGAAGATTTGGAAAACTTTCTCATGGATCTATTCACGTAAGATGGAATAGAAATAAGGATTACTATACTCAGGCACCATGGAGAGGAACTTGGGCCCAGGATGGTGGAGCACTGATGAATCAGTGTATTCATGGTATTGATTTGCTGCGCTGGATGATGGGGGATGAAATTGAAGAGGTTTATGGAGTGACAAGACAACAATTTCATAGCTATCTGGAAGCAGAAGATGTGGGAATGGCAGTTGTAAAATTTAGAAATGGTGCAATTGCAACAATCGAAGGTACAACAAATGTTTATCCGAAGAATCTTGAAGAAACTTTATACTTATTTGGCGAAAAAGGCACAGTAAAGTTAGGTGGAAAATCTACTAATAACATCGATGTGTGGAACTTTTCGGATGAAACAGATGCAGATCAGAATAATAAAGGCTTGGAAGAGGTAACTAGCAATGTGTATGGTAATGGTCATACCAGCCTTTATGCAGATGTAATTGATGCGATTAAAAACGATAGAAAACCATACGTAGATGCCAATGCTGGGAAGAATGCTTTAGAGTTAGTGCTTGCTATTTATCAAAGCCAAAAAGAGGGAAAGGCAGTCCAACTTCCGTTAAAAAAATTTGCAAGTGTTGATATGGTGGGAGAATTTTAAATGGGGAATTTTTTTGTTCATGAAAGTAGTTATATCGATGAAAATGTCAAAATTGGAGATGGAACAAAAATTTGGCATTTTTCGCATATTCAAGAAGGGGCTGTAATAGGAAAAAATTGTTCGCTGGGACAGAATGTTAATGTATCAAATAATGTAAAAATTGGTAATGGGGTAAAAATACAAAATAATGTATCGATTTATGAAGGTGTAGAATTGGAAGATTATGTTTTTTGCGGACCATCAATGGTTTTTACCAATGATTTGACACCAAGAGCAAAATACCCTAAAGGATCTGTAGGATATAAAAAAACTATATTGAAACAAGGAGCAACTATAGGAGCGAATGCGACTATTGTTTGTGGACATAGCATAGGAAGATGGGCAATGATTGCCGCAGGAGCAGTAGTTACTAAAGATGTTCCTGATTATGCCTTGGTGGCAGGAGTACCAGCAAAACAAATTGGTTGGGCGTGTGAATGTGGAATGAAACTACAAGATAACTATGTATGCCCGTCTTGCGGAAGAGAATATAAAATAGAAGATGGAATCATGAAAGAAAAGAGGTAGATAAATGCAATTTAGAGATTTAAAAACCCAGTATCAGCAACTAAAGCCCGAGATAGATGCAGCTATTGCAGAAGTTTTAGAAAATGCTAATTTTATTAGTGGACGGCAGGTCGGAGAATTAGAAGAAGAATTGGCACAGTATGTAGGGGTTAAACATTGTATTACATGTGGAAACGGAACAGATGCTTTGTCGATGATGATGATGGCTTGGAATATAGGGGAAGGGGATGCGGTATTTGTACCGGATTTCACTTTTTTTGCATCAGGAGAAGTAGTTTCTTTTGAAGGGGCTACTCCAGTTTTTTATGATGTGTGTATGGACACTTTTAATGCCGATGTAACATCACTAGAAAATGCTATAATTAATGTTTTGAATGAAGGAAAGCTTACACCACGAGCTATAATCGCAGTAGATTTATTTGGATTGCCGGCAAACTACATAAAATTAGAAGAAATAGCAAAAAAATATAAATTGCTATTATTGGAAGATGGAGCCCAAGGATTTGGAGGAAAAATAGGAGAAAGAAGAGTGGGTAGTTTTGGAGATGCAGCAACCACGTCCTTTTTCCCAGCAAAGCCTTTGGGATGCTATGGCGATGGAGGAGCTATATTTACAAATGATGATAACATAGCAGAATTATTAAAGTCCATCCGAGTACATGGAAAAGGCAGTTTTAAATATGATAACGTGCGAATAGGATGGAATTCACGACTGGACACTTTACAGGCTGCGATTCTAAAAGTGAAGTTTAAGGCATTTAGAGAGTATGAATTAGAAGAAGTAAATAGAGTTGCGGATACTTATAGAAAAGAGTTGATGGGAGTTGTAAAGATTCCTGTTGTTAGAGAAGGGTTCTACTCAAGCTGGGCTCAATATACATTACAACTTTCATCAAAAGATGAGCGGGATCAAGTGCAGGAAGCTTTGAAAGAAAAAGGCATTCCAACAATGGTTTATTATCCAAAACCGATGCATCAGCAGGTAGCCTTTTCGGGTAATAAAATGTACGTTGAATGTCCAAATACAGAAAAGCTGTGTGATACTGTTTTATCGTTACCAATGCATCCATATTTGTCAAATTCAGATATACAGGAAATAGCAATGGCAGTTAAGTTGGCAACAAATAAAAAGAATTGAGGAAAAGCTTAGGATGAATCAAAAAGCTAATAGATATGCACAAATAGATGTACTGGAATTTGTGTTTGCTATTTTGATTGTATGCTTGCATATATCTGGGAATGATCAGGAAAGCATAGTATATTTAATTGGGCAATATATTTCTCGTATAGGAGTTCCGTTCTTTTTTACAGTATCAGGTTTTTTTGCATATCAAAAGGTAAAAAGTGAGTTACCAAAAGTTTATTTGAAACGACAAGAGGTTAAATTAGTTAGAATATTTCTTATATGGACAATTATTTATATGCCAATAAATTTTCGAACTGTATTTGTAAATTACGACAAGAATATAGTTCAAGCTATTTTTGCATATGTGAGAAGTCTTATACTAGAAGCTCCGTCGTATATGTGGTATTTAGTTGCCCTTATGATAGCACTTATTCCATTTGTTATATATGGCACGTCCCATTTGACTAAATATACAATAGGAGCTTTAATTTTCTATATTATAGGAACTTTGCTTAATAGTTACCGTACAATTGTTGGATTTGATTCCTTAAATCCATTTTATGATTTGTTCGTAACAAGTAGGAATGGAATTTTTTTCCCACCAATATTTTTAGCTATTGGTGGCTGGGTCAATATAATTTATAGGAAAAAGAAAGATATAAAAATGTGGGGATGTGCATCGCTAATAGCATACATACTATTTGTGATAGAAGTCACATATGTTATCAATCAAGTACCCAAGGGAGAAGACTGCAGTATGTACTTTTCCCTTCCAATAGTTACTATGATGCTATTTACTTGGGCACTTCTTACATTTATAATACGAGAAAGTAAAATAACAAGTTTCTGTAAAAGAGCTAGTTTAACAGTTTATTGCTCACAATATGGTTTTATATTTGTTTGGCGAAAACTGATTGGAAATGATAATGAATTTATGTTGTGGCTATTAGTTGTTTTATCTGGTTGTATTTTAACATGCGGTATAGTAAAATTTAAGAAATGCTTCTCAAGATTTCTGAGAAAATAGAATATAATACAAAATCAAAATGACCACAGCGGAGTTTATTTCTAAGAAATTTATGTTAAAAGACCTCTATTCATCTCTGTAACTTGAATTATGTAAGGCTATTTGGAAAGGAAAAGTGTACTATGGGCTATGCCATCATATCAGACCAACCATTTATAACTACCAAAGATTTATCTGTGAAGAAAAAATTATCTCCAGAAGCCAGGGCTCGAAGAGAGTTTTTTAATTCTCATAGGTTCTATTTCGAAACGGACCCTTCCACAGGAAAGGTTCAGCTTAAAGCTGAAAAAATAGAGAAATAGTTAGAAAAGATATGTATAGTAGGCTCTTTATGTAAAACATAGTTTACATCGAAGAAAATGTCAGCACCAAAGTTGTCAAGATCATCCAAAGCTATACCGGTGTTGTAAACAAAATGGTCTGGAGAAAGTTCTAAACTCCAGACCATCCAGCAGACTTTAGAAAATTTTCATTTCCCGGCATCTTGTCTCTGCCGATTCTTTATGTTACTTTATCATTATCCGAAAGGCAGTCTGCCTTTCGAGTTTCAACGGTGTTCGCCGAACGATTCAACTTATTTACAAACAGAATACGGCAGAGACATTTGTCAGGGGAGAGTATGCAGGAAATTATTTTAGAATATTCATATTAGTTGCATCACCTGAATAAATGGAATCCTTATGGAGAAAATAAAACTTAAAATGAAATATTTAAGATACTTAATTTGCATAAAAAATGCAAATCCGTTGACAAAAATTGGATATACCGGTGCGCTGAAAGCGCCTGTCCGGTGTTTTGGAAATCACCTGTCCGAAAAGAGGAAATCACTGTTCCAGACAGATAATAAATGTGGCGGAGCCGCCATCCTGAAAAATAGAACCTCC
>NZ_BSBO01000062.1:0-7790 GCF_027924685.1 Sellimonas catena | reverse complement strand
TACGTGTTTTATTTTGCAACTAACATCATAAAGAAAAACTGTATGATTGGGAAGTAGGGATTTTCTCTGCTTCCCTTTTTATTTAGGAAAAATTCCTATTTTTGCCAATAATAATTATACACTAACTGGACAGACTTTACATTTCTTTAATAGAATGGTATGATGATCAAACAGAGAAAGGAGTTTTCAGGATGTTTCGATTGTGGGCAAAGACATGGAAGAACAACCGCATGCTGTCAGATACGGTGATCTGTGACGACTCATCCGACACAAGAACACATAAAGTATTCCGGGCTTTGGAAGAGATCTGTTATCAGTTTGATTTAAGCCAGCCGATCTGGCTTGACAGCAATATCAATGAGTTCCGGCGTCATGCCAAAGCGCGGTTTTACCAGGACAGTTTTATTGACAGTATTGACTTTGACTTTCTGGAAATCCAGGTCATCGAAGAAGATTAAGAGCGGCTGCATTATGTAAAACGGAGGGCTTCCCTCCGTTATTTTTTCATTTTCGGTTCAAAAATCCAGGATGCAAGATATCCGAAGACCAGTGCCGCCGAGATTCCTGCCGCGCTTGCGGTAAATCCTCCTTCAAAGATCCCGATGAATCCGTCTTTCAGGACGGCCTCTTTGACTCCCTGAAACAGAGTGTTTCCAAACCCGAGAAGCGGAACGCCTGCTCCGCAGCCGACCATTTCAATCAGGGGATCATATACGCCCAGAAACCCCAGCACGGTTCCGGATGTCACCAGAAGTACCATGACTCTTCCCGGCATCAGTTTTGTCCTGTCCAGAAGGATCTGTACAAGCGCGCAGATCAGGCCTCCTGCCCAGAACGCGTTAAAATATTCCATCGTTTCTCCTCCTTTGTCAACATGCACGTTCCAGCACAATGCCATGGGCAATGCCCGGAATGCTCTCGCCTTCATTGAAGCTGACCGTTGACATCAATGCACCGGTCGGGACAAAGAGTACTTTCTTCCACTCACCTTTTATGATTTTCGGAAGAACATAAGATCCCAGTGTCACTGCCGCGCACCCGCAGCCGCTGCCTCCGGCATGGGTATCCTGTGTCTTCTGATCGAAAATTTTCATCCCGCAGTCCATGTGTCTTTCCTCAATGTCCACTCCGTTTTTCTTCAGAAGTTCCAACAGGATCGTGCTTCCAATATATCCGAGATCTCCGGTGACGATCTGATCATACTCTTCCATCTCCCTGCCAAAATCTTTTCTGTTTGCCAGAATGGTGTCACATGCCGCCGGAGCCATGCATCCTCCCATATTCTGGGAATCTTTCAGCCCGTAGTCTACGATTTTCCCGACTGTCACTCCGGAAATCCGCACCTTCGATTTTTCCTTTCCGATGACAAAGGCTCCGCTTCCGGTTACCGTCCACTGTGCCGAGAGGGGCCTCTGGGAAGCGTATCCAAGCGGAAACCGGAATTCCTTTTCCGCGCTTCCAAAGTGGCTGGATGTGACCGCAAGAACGTAGTCCGCATATCCGGCTGCCACGCTCATCGCCCCAAGGGCAATGGCCTCCCCTGATGTGGAACATGCTCCAAACAGTCCGAATAAAGGAATCTGGAGGCTTTCAATTCCAAGGGAGGTGGCCGTTCCCTGCCTTAACAGGTCGCCGCCGAACAGAAAGCGGATCTTCTCCTGCGGAATCTGCGCCTTTTGTATGGCCCTCAGGCAGGCCCGTTTCTGCATTTCGCTTTCTGCCTCCTCCCATGTTTCTTTCCCGAAAAGATTTTCCTTGTCTTCTCCATACTCGTCGAACAGTTTTCCAAGCGGCCCCTGGCTTTCTTTCTGCCCGACAATCGTTCCCGCGCTCAGCAAGAAGGGCGCCTCTGTAAAGCCAAGACTCTGCGCTCCTTTTGCCATTCCGCTTTTCATCTGCAATCCCACCTTTCTCTACCAGCTGATTCCCGCTTTCAGCAGGAAATAGTAAATCAGTCCAAACAGCCAGCTCGTGACGATTCCGTACAAAATGACCGGTCCGGCAATAGTAAAAATCTTACATCCGATTCCGAACACCTGGCCTTCTTTTTTATATTCGATTGCAGGCGCCGCCACAGAATTGGCAAATCCGGTGATCGGGACAAGCGCTCCCGCCCCGCCCCATTTCGCGATTTTTGGATACAGTCCCAGTCCTGTCAAAACGACACTTAACAGAACAAGAATCATGGATGTATAACAGCTTGTCATCTCCTTGTCCATGCCGGTGCCGGACACATAATTGGAAATGATCTGGCCAATCGTACAGATCGTTCCTCCTGTGATAAATGCGCGGAACATGTTTTTCCAGACATTATGCACCGGTGTCTTCTGCTTTACATATTCTTCGTAGCTTTTCTGCTTTTTCGCCTGTTGTCTGTTAATCGGTTCTTTCAAACAGATCCCTCCTTACACGCCCCATCTTCCCAGAAAATAAACAAGCGCTCCCGCTGTTTTCCCAAGAGACAGGCCGATGATAATATATGGTATGGTTTTAATGATTTTCAGCCTCCGGATAAAGATCGGAAATACATTGAGAATATCTGCAAGCGCCATGGCCCAGCAGCCCACAAAGATTCCGGAAAACAGACCGAACAGCGCCAGAAGGAAGCTGCCTGCCGGTATCTTTATCTGATAGATAAAGAACAGATTGAACAGAATTCCGCCGAGGGCAATAGCATTTTCATACATCAAAATGTGTTTCCCGGTATGGGTCCTGTCCGCAAACACTGAAATCAGCCCAAGCCCGATAAGAAAAGAAAACATTCCCCCTGCAATGACCGCGCCGGATGAAAATCCGATGATTCCAAGAACGATCTGCTCAGCCCACATCTTTTTCTTCCTTCTTCCGTGAGTATTCATCGATCAGTGTCATCTCGATTTCCTCCTCGTACGTCCGCATTTCCACTTCCATCGGCGTCGGATCCACAGTAAAACGTCTTTTCCCAAAGTGGTTGAAAAACAGCAGAATTCCCACGCTCATCCCGATACAGTATGTCAGTTCCAGAATTCCAAAGCCGTCCGACCGGTTTCCTGTCACAAGGAAATAAATCTGATTAAACAGTTTTGGTACATCCACGTCATTGTTAAACGACATGATGGAAAACCCGGCACCGATAAAGGTTACAAGAAGTACAAACACACTTTTCAGAAACGGAATCACTTTCCCGTTCTTTTTCTGATCTTCGATGGTAATAATCAGATCTGTCTCGCCCATATTTTCCACGGTGAGATTCGGATAAATCTCATGGATTCTGGAGATGACTTCCAGAATGGATACGACATACCGTTTCTTTAAAGAGCCTCGGAGAAGTTTCACTGTCTTTAACCGGCTGACAACAGTCTGATCGGTACATTCCATCGAAAGCACATCCCCAAGAAGCACTTCTGTTTTTGCCAGTTCCTTATTTTTCTCCCCTTTGATATAGAGTGTATGTCCGGATGTTCCCATCGTTTCCTCCTTCTTCCATGCTGACACTGACAAGCGTTCCGTTTTCTTCCGATACGGGCCGTTGCTGTGACATTACATAATACAGAATTCCCAGGATAACAGCTGATGTGACAACGCAGATCAGGCATATCCGGATTCTTCTTTTTGCCTGTTCCATTCTCCTTCACCTTTCCTTTCTTTCAAAGGTAGTATGTCTGTTCTGGCTTTTTTTATACCGGATATGCCTGATTCTTTTTTACGCCGGCGGACTGCCGTATTCTTTCATCCGTTTCAGTATCTTCTTTTCCAGCCGCGAGACCTGCACCTGCGACATGCCAAGCATTTTCCCGGTCTCGGACTGGGTTTTGTTTTCAAAATATCTGAGATAAATCAGCTGCCGTTCCTCTTTTCCCAGCTTTTCCAGAAGGGAATATAGAAACATCTGGTCAATAATCTTTTCTTCTGTTTTTTCCTCCTTTTCCAGTTTTTCCAGAAGCTCCACCTCACTTCCGTCTTTCTTGTAGACCGGCCGGTGCAAAGACTCCACTTCGGCAGATGCTTCCATAGCCTCTACCAGTTCTTCCTTTCCGATTCCGGAAATCTCCGACAGTTCCCGGATTGTCGGTTCCCGGTTGTACTTTTTCGTAAATTCTTCTTTCGCCTGACATGCTTTACAGGAAATTTCCTTGAGAGAACGGCTGACTTTGAGCATTCCGTCATCCCGGAGAAACCGTCTGATTTCCCCGGATATCATTGGGATAATGTATTATAGTGGAAATTTTGAAATTTCCTTTATCCAATAGGGTAATTATCTTGAATAAGATATATGAAATTTTACACGCAAGAAGATATATCCCCTTGCGATGTATTAACTATAGAAATGTAATTTACTGTAGTGTCAAAAGATCATTATACTCAATTTCAACATAATCATTCGATATTTTAATCTTTTTGATATATTCACGTACAGTCTTCTGTCTTTCATTGAAAGACATGAACTCCCAGCTGTCAGCAACACTTTTGAATGCTTTAGCTCTTGCTGTCATATCTTTAGCTCTGGTGTTCTTTAATGTGTACTGTTCTATCTGTGTATTCAGATTTTCCAGTTCTTTATTGATCTCACCAATTGTCTCCAGCAGGACACTATTATTGGTATCGGATGCATATAAATTATACAGGGATTTCAGCTTACCTTCAAGAACTGATTTTCTCTGGTTCATAGCTTCAAATCCTTTTTGATTTTGCTGTTCTGATTTTTCCTCGATTACCTCATACTCCTTTGATAATTTCAGCATATCACTAACAACAACATCTTCAACTTCAGCTGCATCCAATTTTCCGTTCTGGCAATTTGGATTCTTAACCAAGTGCGGTTTACTATGGTCTAATGAGTAACAGTAAATCATCACTCTTCCACCGCTCCATTTTTGATAACGCATCTTTGCCCCACATAATCCACAATATATTAACCCAGTAAGTAAATACTGTGATTTATGAGAAGTTGCTCTCGTTCTTGTTTTTCGCAATTCCTGAACTTCATCAAACAGTTTTTTATCAACTATCGGCTCGTGAAGACCATCAACGATTTCCTTATTATATTTGAGCTTTCCAATGTATGTCACTCTGGATAACATATCGGACACTTGTTTGTCTCCTTTTAAATCGAACATCTTTGCCAGTGCATACGTGGAATAGCCTTCCTTATATAATTCAAAAATCTTTCTGACTGTTTCAGCATCTTTATTTGGCACAAGAACGTCATCACCGTTATTATAGTCATAACCAAATGGTGGTTTCGTCCCTCTCCATTTTCCGGTTTTGATTCTCTCTGTAATTCCCATCTGTGTACGTTCACGAATATTTTCACGTTCATACTGAGCAAATACAGATAAGATACCTACCATTGCTTTTCCATATGGTGTTGTTGTATCAAAGTTCTCATTTAAAGAAATAAATCCAACATCATTTGCTTCAAACACATCTTCCAGAAGATAAATCGTATCTTTCTGACTTCTGGACAAACGATCAAGTTTAACAACTACAACTGATTCCACTTTGCCCTCTTGAATTTCTTTAATAAGACGTTTCATCTCCGGTCGATTCAGATTGCTTCCTGAATAGCCACCATCAATATACAGATCATAATTATCAATCTCCTGATAATTACAATACTTTTCAAGCTTCTCTGTCTGAGCACCTACTGAATATCCTTCTTCAAACTGAAAATTTGTAGAAACTCTGATATACAATCCTGTTTTTTTATTATTTGAGGTATTCTTTCCAATTCTTATGTTTCTCACCTCGCTCTTTCCTCCTCTCACGTATACTATACCATCCTTCCAGAAAAATTTCAACTTATTTTATTTCTCTAAGTATGTTATACGAAATTTCTTCTTTCAGCTGCATCGACTTTAATATTATCAACTGCTCCCATCTCTTTATTCATCTGATATAAGATCTGACGAACTACCGGGGAATCCAATTTGAATCTTTCTAAATCTTTATCTTCGATCACATTACCATTTGCATCATATCTTCTTACAATTTTTAATGCCATCGCAATCCCTCCCTTTATAAATCATATTCAATCGTCTCTAAAAAATCACCAGAACCGCTCGTCCTGTATTGTCATTCTTTTGTGTTATCTACATTTTATAACGTCGTTTTCTGTTGAATTGTCGAAAGCAGGAATATCATTGCTCGCTTTCGTTCATTCCCATTTGAATCCGTACTGCTTTCAGTACCCGATCCAAACTCCACTTATTTACTCTTCCGCATTTCTCAATAATGCATTTTGTAGAAATGCTCATAACCTGTTCAGCCAATGCCAGGCTTCCTTTTCGGATCCCTGTCATATCGTATTTACTGATAAATACATGTGTTGGTAAATACCGCTTCTTATATATTCTTGATGTCATCGGAACTACTGTAATGACTGAACTGTATGTATTGGCTTTGTTGTTACTTACTACGATCACCGGTCTTACTCCACCCTGAACCGAAGTTGTCGGGAACATACCGAGATCCGCCCATAAGATATCTCCTCTTCGAATCGTCACTTGTCATCTCTCCAATCTTTTTAATTTGTAAAGCATTCATAGCGCTATAGTGGCTCCACAGGAATACGGCAGAGTTCCTTTCCAAGATGGAAAGCTCTGCCGCATAACCTCTATAGCCAATTTGATTATTAAACAGTGCTCGCTCGATTCTATTTATCCTCGATACCCCGAATCGTTACTCCTGCATCTGCAGGAAGGGAATAATAACCTGCCCGGATGCTATACTCCGGACCACAACCCAAAAGCTCTCGTTTCCAGGCTCTGGCAGTTCATAGGTTTACCAGTTACAGACTTCTCAGGGTCTGCAAGTGTATCGCATCTCACACATGTCATCGCATCACCAGCCTGCCGACTGGCTTTGGTCAGTGCTTTTTCGCAGCATTATTGACTCTAAATAGTTTCTTACGTCTTATAATCCTATAGCGGCATCTTCCTCGTGCTCACTGTATGAAATGTCACGTCAGTTATTATTGGATATTCAGTTATCATGGTGCATTTTAGGGAGTCCTTAAAGCTCCTCTAATTACTAAAGTCAAATAACTTCGGCAGATGCAAAAAAATTTCCGAAATTTTTTAAAAAATTTTTTTCATATACATTTCACGCATTTTATTAAGGATCGTTTTCAGCTTGTAAGCTAATACCTGTCTGGAAATCCCCATAATCTCTGCCATCTGTGTCTGTGTCTTGTTTTCAAAGAAAATGCCGTAAATAATCATGCGTTCCTCGGTATTCAGCTGATCGATCACTTTATGAATATCCTGCTGTTCCATTTTCGTCAGTACACTGTGCTCCACGTCACAATTCAGATCCGGGAACTCTTCAATCATGAATCCTTCCCCATCAATGGACTGTCCACTGTAAGGTACTTCCCGCAGCATCTTATCCACGACTTCCCCCAGTTCGTTCTTAATCTCAACTTTTTTTGCCTTGCTACTTCTGTAAAAATTGTTCATCGCATACGCAACTTCTCTTGTAATCTCGATCATTTCTCCATCAATATTTGCGTAGTACTTTCCGTCATAAAAATATGGGTGTTCAATATACATATCCGTTCCTCCTGAATTTGAAATCTTGTTGCTCGTTTCAAATCCAGAAGGCGGACCTCTGTTTAGGATCATGCCTGCTCCGCCTTTATCCTGCCGGGACATACCCGCAGTTATTGGCTGAAAAATTCAGGCATAAAAAAGTGTCTTCGACACTTCAGCCCCCTAGCCCCCATTCATGGGGGAATTGGGGGTTTCTTTTTATGTGTTTTTCCTGCATAATAGACTTATGAATATATTACAAACCATTTTTAAAGACCA
>NZ_BSBO01000061.1:0-8333 GCF_027924685.1 Sellimonas catena | reverse complement strand
ACGTGTTTTATTTTGCAACTAACATCATAAAGAAAAACTGTATGATTGGGAAGTAGGGATTTTCTCTGCTTCCCTTTTTATTTAGGAAAAATTCCTATTTTTGCCAATAATAATTATACACTAACATTTTCGTCCACCTCTACTTCTATCGTTTCTAAATGCCCAAACTCCATACTTTCTATTACAAAAAAACTTCATTATTCATAGTATCCTCCATGGTATCTGCGATGGAGAAATTACGAATCCGTATAAATTGTACTAAAAGGAGAATGCCATGTCAATCTAACGGATCAACATCCAGATACCATTCCATATTGCTGATCCGCCGCTGGTAAAGTTTTTCTGTGGCAACGGCCGTTCCTACTACCTTGACATCTTGTTCCCGGATACCGGCACCCGGTTCCGAAAATTTTCGTAGAAAAAGAGAGGCTCAAGTCAAGCCTCTCTTCTGTGTCAATTTCTGTCCTATTTTGTTTCGTCCATAGGAACTGGAATAGCAGCCATCCTTGCGTTTGCATTCGGCTGGTAGGTAATGTCTTCCGTAAACTGGTTGACATCGGTAATGGTATTCGTTGCTGCATCGTAATCGAATACGTGCCAGTTCACACCTGTTTTTCCTGTCGGTACCGGATACGCTTTGTAAAGCTGTCCGTCCAGGTATACTTCCACGATGGCCCCGGACTGAGACATTGCCGTACTGTCAGAGTTTCCACCATTGGAATAGTCATGAACATAAAAGCTGTATGTTCCGGATTCATTCTTCTGATACAGGCTGGTCGTTTCCGGTCCGTAAGAAGTAATGTCATCCACATCCAGATCTGCAATCCTTACAGAATCTTCGTTATGTCTCTTGTTGCCATAATAAATGTGGAAGTAATCGGATCCGTCTGCAGTTGGTCCCAGCAGATGGGAATCCAGGTCTGACGGGGTTTCTCCCCAGGTCAGTACCACACGAAGGTTTGCTGCTTCCAGATCTTCCCCGTTCGGGTTCATGGATGCATTCTGCATACCAAGATCCATTGGGAATACTACGATGTTCTTCGTTACCGTTACATAGCCATCCCGTTCGATGGTTGCGGTGTAGTTGCCGGAAGCCATCTCGATCCGGTAGTCCCCGTATTCGTTTGTTTCTGTTGTCGCAACGACATCGCCGGACGTCTTGTTCCAGCCTCTCCGAAGCGTAAGTGTTGCCCCATGGATTCCTTCGCCTGTCACTGCGTTTGTAATGCGTCCCCGTGCCGAACCGGTCACACCCTCATACTGCTCGTCGATCATCAGCAGCACTTCCGTGTAGTTTTCCTTGTCCTTTTCTACCGTCACATCACATTCAAAACTCTGGTATCCGGCTGCCGTCACCTTGATCTTGTAATCTCCTGCCGGAAGGGACAGTTCAAATCCGCCGTCCTGCCCTGCTTGGGTGCTTCCTGCTGCAGTCGTGCTGTCGCCCTGATATGCGGTAATGGTAGCACCTGTAATGGATGTATTCCGGTCTGCTGCGTCAGCCACCCTGCCGACGATCTTTCCGGTTTCCTCTTCATATGTACAGTGGTCTACCCGTGAGAAGTTTTCAAAGTGCCAGTTCGCTTTCAACGGGCTGTTTTCTTTCTTCCAGAATTCCCAGGTATAGCCAATATCCAGCCAGTCACCGATTACGCCTTCATCCAGGGCCGAAAGTTCCCCGTACAGGAAGACACTTGCATCAATGCACATCAAATCGGTATTGCGGATAACCAGTTCCCCGCTGGCTTCCGGGCCTGCAGAAACGCCAAAATCAATCAAATCCCAGCGCTTGCAGACTTCCAAAAGTCCGGAAAGGCTCGGCCCGATTTTTGCAGAGCCGGCCAGTGCTTTGAAGTCCACATCTGCTTCCAGGGAATCCACTTTCCGCAAGCGGTTATTTAATACCTGGACGCCGGTTTCACCGTCAATATTGCAGACAACTTCAATCTTGCCGCTGATCTCATACTTGATGCCAATCTGGGCATAAATTGTGACACCAGGGATTCCGGCAATCGGAAGTTTTCCAAGTTCCAGCAATCCGCCATTCAGGATATAATCATCCGGAACATAAGACCCGCCGTCTTTCTTGACCTCATATCCGCCGGTAGCTTCGATTGTCAATGGGAATTTCAAGTAAACATCTTTTATGTTAAATCCGCCCCATCCAAGATCCACATCCGCTTTGTATTTGATTTTCGGGAGGTTAATGGCAACATTACCATACAGTTCCCCTTTTCCGATCTTCTTGTGGATTTTGAAGTTGACTTTTCCTGGTGCTGCAAGGGAACCTTCCACGTCCACAACATTCACCCTGGCTGCTTTTGCCATGGCCGGTGCTGCTTCCGTAAATGTCACGCCCTCTGCCGGAATGAATCCGGACATATCCGCTGTTGCGGTTCCGGATGCAGTAATCTCATCCAGTGTTTCCTGGATATCCGGCTCCGCTGTTTCCACAACAACCGCCCCATCCGTTTTCTGGACAGTGACCGCTTTGTAAGGGGTCTGGTCCGGCAGGATAAAGATGCTGCCCTCTGCTATCATATCCCCGCCGGATGTAAAGGTGATGGTTGTCCCGTCCATCGTATACTCTGCATCTTCCGGGATGATGATAGCATCCTCGTCATAAACCACCTCTCCGGTATTTTCCTCCGGAGTTTCCACGTTTGCGATTTCCCGCACCTTAGAAAGTGCCGCATCTGCTTCTGCCTGTGTCAGTTCCTCTGCTGGACGGAAAGCTTCGTCTGTCAGCTGGAACAGTTCCATTGCAACCGCCGTTTCCACCTCCTGCTTGTAGGTGATGGCTGCTGCATCGGCACACGCGATGTCCTTTACTGGCTGGAATCCCAGTGCCTTCACTGCGGTATAAGCCGCAAACTCACGGTCTGCCGGTGCATCCGGACGGAATTCTGTTCCCATTTCCGGAAGAAGCTGGTTCGCATATGCAAGCAGGATCTGGTTTTTCTTTGCATGGCTGTCGATATCTGTAAACGGCAGTGTTTCGTTGTCATATACCACTTCCGTTTCCGGTGCATTGACCGCTGCCAGCAGTTCATCAATCCATTGTGCCCTTGTCAGTACTGCTCCGGAAGGAGCTACTGTCTCCGGAAGGGAATAGCTGATATCTGCAGTCAGGGTGTATGATTTGTCCCCCAGCGCTACGTCTGCTGCAACCTGCAGTCCGCCCTGTCTGGAATCTGCCGCCTTCACTGGAAGCACACCGATGACGTATGGTCCTACCAGGGCTGCTACTAAGAGCAGGGAAAGAAGACCTTTTCCTTTTTCTTCCGGATGCAGACGATCAGGATCACGCCTGCTCCTGCCACGCATACGACAATGAAAATGACCGGATTTGCGGAGTCCCCGGTGTCAACGGCATCTGCATCCTCGGAAGAAGGGGTAGTTGTCTTGTCTCCTCCCTTGGATGGGTTTCCGCCATTGTCATTCTGGTCTGGATTTGGGGATGGGTTCTTGTCTCCGCCATTCTGGTTGGATTCTTCCCGATCCCCACTGTCTTGGGATCCGCCGTTGTCCTGTGTTTTTGCTGCTTTCACTGTGTACTGAAGTGCGGTTTCTGAACCCGGTGCCAGCGTTTCCTCTTCTTTGGTCAGTGTGTCCCCCTCTTCCAGGCTGAGGCCTTCTGGAAGGACGCCCTGAATCCGTACCTTGCTGACCGGCTCATTCCCGGTGTTCTGCAAATGCACGGTGACTTCTGCTGAAGTCTTGTCCTTGGAAACTTCTGCTGTGATCTCTGCTGTCACGTCTTGGACTTTGCCAGTGCCACGGTCGGCATACAGGCTGCAGTCATAATGAATGACAGCAAAAGAAGGGGCAGAAATTTCCTGCCTTTTGTTCTCATTCCTAGTTTCCTCCTGTTATTCCATATTGTTAGACAACTACATTCTTAATTATAAATTCCAGCTGACAGGAGTTCAATGTGAGAAAGTTCCAAAAATGGATTCTGAAATTTTACGTTTCTGACAAACTTTGTTATACTATAACAAAAAAATCAAAGGAGGGATGAATCATTGAAACCACATATCCCAAAACACGATCCCCGCTACCGTAACATCCGTCCGGAGGAGCTGCACAAAAGGACGCTCTATGAAAGTGAGGTGGAAGTGATCCAGAATCTGAAAAAGAACCTGAACGGGACATCCACCGTTGCAGGCTGGTTTGCCTTCTTCATGGGCCTTGCATTCCAGGGGATCAGCCTCTACCTGGTTTCCCTCGGGCAGTCCAGTACAAAAGACGTTGTGGGTCTGGCAGTCGGCACCCTGATCTTCTGGCTGGTGGGTGGACTCACTCTCCACAGCCGGATCCCGAAGCACGCTTCCATCACTCATACCCAATACGGCATCGTTAACGGAAAATGGCCGTCCCCTGCAAGAAGTGGAAACACCAACGGCCGGACCTACTATCTGGATGTAATCTTCCCGGATACCGGCACACGGATCCAGAAGGTGATCTGTAGCTATGGCGACTATAAGCGTGCCGAGCAGGGACAGCAGGTGCTGGCTGTGGTATTCGAGGGGAAACACGGCAGAAACGTGTATGGCTCCATTTTTACCCGACGTAAAAAATGATCTTACTTGGATGATCTTCTGGATATGGACTATTTTCTGAACGAAGATGACCCTTTTGACGACGTATTTGGCGAAGAAGGTTTTTATATACTTTAACCCTATTACCATCTTAATGTCATGTCCACCTCCCACGTTTACCTGATATCTATTTGATAAACGTGGGATTCTTTTTAACCTTCTTAAAAATCGGAATTTCCCATCTTCAAAGCCGAAATTTTTCGTAGAAAATTTAACAGCATAAGCAGGCTGATATTTGCCTATATAGAGTTTTAAACTCTTTGCCCTGGATCACTTAATGCTAATTATCTTTCAGCGGGTATACCCCACTTCTGTTCCATACAGCATTTTTTACATCAGCTGTTCCACTGTGCACCGCACTTTCATCCAGAATGATAAGAACATCGTATTCTTTTTTTATTTCATCCATATTACCCGCATCCAGCCGCTCTGTCACCTCCACATTCGGCGCGTTTAAAAAGTATCTGCTCACATAGTAAACTTCCCCGTTTGAAACCTGGCCTTCGCGGTCAGAAGCCGCCACAAAATATTTCCGTTGATCCTCTTCTTCCTGCCACCGGTCACCCGCCAGTGTTTCCATTCTGCCGGCCAGAGACTGAGAATAGTTACTCTGAATGTAGAGAAGGCCATTGATTTCTGAGTACAGAAAATTGACTCCGATCATCATGGTCGCCAGCACCATGTACTGATAACGCCGCTTTGCCGCAGGAGAAGAAAACGCACGATAGGTTCCGTTGCCCTCGATCCGCACGGCAAAAGAATGTTCCATATCGATGGTCGCCTGCATAAAAAGCAGGCCTTCCACCAGCACCATGATGCTGCACGCATACCGGTCAAATCCGGCCAGGCGAACCGCTTCTTCCTCCGGCATAGAAAAAAGGTAAAGTCCAAGAATCCCTATATGATACAGAATCGCCATAAGGTCAACCACAATCAGTACTCTTCCAAGTTTCCATTGCTTTTTCAGAAAAATCCGGACGAACAGTACAGCCAGGACAGCGGCAATATTACATAGAAAAAATGCCAAAATAGCTCTGTTAGATATAGAAAACGCAGCTTTTACAAATTCCTCTGTAATCTGTCCGTACTGCTCTTTGGATACCGCTAAGCTTTCTTGTTTTCCAAAAGCCAGCTGGAATTTCTGTTCAATCCCGGAAAACCGACAGCGGACGTAGAGATTCCAGACCACATACGGGATCAGCGATAAACAAACAGTCATGCATACGGTCATCCACGGATCCATCTCTTTCGGGAGGGAATGCTCTCTGTCATGAATGATCTGCATCCAGTTTTGGAACGATGTTTCCTCTTTTGGAGTCACTGTTGCCGCATAATAAAACGCTTCTGGCGTCTGTTTTACATACACGAATTCCGCCTTCAGATCTGCATGATAATCATTGCCCTGAACAACAATCAGAAATTCCTCTCCTTTTTCCATCGGAATGTATTTGTCCAGCAGGAAGGCAATTCCATTTTCTGAGACATCAAAGGTTTCTCCTTCCTGCCAATTCCCGTGAACATAGATTTTTACGTTCTCTTTTGCCATGATTCTTTCAAATTTGCGTTTGGAATCTCTGCCAAGCATAAAAAATACTGCGTAGGTCAGTGCGATCAGATTGTATAAAAGCCAAAACAAGATAACACTGCTGAATAAAAGTGCCATTCCGTACTTCCCTTTCACATAGCGGATAATCGCTGCGATGCTCAATACGATCAACGCTCCATGTGGAAGGATATACCAGAAAGAGGTAGTTTTGTTACTTGTCTTTCTCTTCTCTGTTACCTTAAATGTCTTCTGCTGAATTCCAATAGACTCCAAAAGCACCGGAAATATAAGATAAGGTGCAAGAATCGTGTCTATGATCTGACTCCACCGCATGTTTCTGATGTTGGTACTCAGGTAGCGCATGGACATGCTGGAGCATAAATGAGATGGAAGCCAGAAAATCATCAGTTCCCAGAAGCCGCATCTCGCCAACTGGAAATCAAATAATGCAAACAGGATCGGAGCCAAAATAAAGATCATTCTGTTAAAGAATGACCACCAGTAAAAATACGCATTGAGATAGGAAAGATTTCCGGCAAGGGATAATTTCCTTGTAAACACAGCATTGGTATTTCGTATACTCTGGATGACGCCCCTGGCCCAGCGGATTCTCTGCCGGATCATACTTTTTACCGTTGTGGTAGAAAGTCCGGATGCCAGTACTTTTGACGTCGCATATGTAATGTATCCCGCCTTTTGCAGTCGTATGCTTGTCTCAAAATCTTCTGTAATTGTTCCATATGGAAATCCACCGATTTCTTCCAGCGCTTTTCTTGAGATTACCGTATTGCTGCCGGTATAAGCAGCGGAATTGGAAGAGTTTCTTAAAATATTGATCTCCCTCGAGAAAAAATCCTGCTCGTTTGGAATGTCTCTTTCCGAATACAGGTTAAACTGAAATAAATCCTGATTATAAAAGCTCTGCGGTGTCTGAATCAGCCCAACTTTTTCTTTGTTCTGCAGAAAATAAGGAACCGTCTCCATAAGAAATTCTTTTCTAGGGATCATGTCCGCATCAAAAGTAGCAATCAGAGGCGAACTTGTCTTTGAAAGTGCGTGATTGTAATTTCCTGCTTTTGCATGCACATTGTCGGCAAGACTTTTTCGGCGAATGCCATTGCAAAGTTTCTGAAAAGCGAGGGACGCTCCCTGTCTGTTGAAGCCGTTTATAACTATCTGAGCTGGCTTGAGAAAGCGTTTGTCATTTACCGATGTCAGCGATATGACTTGCAAGGAAAATCTGTATTGAAAACACAAGAAAAATTCTATTTGGCCGATCCTTCTCTAAAATATTGTATCATGGGATTTAATCCCAAATCAATTGCGACCATGCTGGAAAACATTGTGTACTTTGAATTACGCCGAAGAGGATATCATGTATATATTGGAAAAAATGGAACAAAAGAAATTGATTTTGTTGCAGTCCAAAGAGATGAACGTATTTATGTGCAAGTATGCCGCAGACTGCCTGAAGAATCTGACCGGGAGGTTTCTAACCTACTTGAAATCAAAGACCATTATCCTAAATATGTGGTAACACTGGACGAACTCGCCACAGGAAATATTAACGGGGTAAAAATTGTTCATTTGGCAGATTTTCTGTTGAGCAGAGAATACTAAAGGGTATGACATTGCATCATACTGAAAAGTGAACATCCGGAGATCATCTGCAAAAGAGATTTCCGGATGTTCACTCTAAAGGGATAATAACTTTACGCCGGAACAATCTCGATCCAGTATCCGTCCGGATCTCCGATAAAATAGATACCCATCTCCGGATTTTCAAACAGGATCACTCCCATTTCTTTATGTTTCCGGTATGCTTCTTCGTAATGATCTGTTGTGAAAGCAAGGTGGAATTCTTCCTCTCCCAGATCGTATTTTTCTGTTCTTTCTTTCAGCCAGGTCAACTCAAGCGTAAAGGAACTCTTGCCGTCTCCGAGGTAAACAAGGATAAAGCTTCCGTCTTCGGCTTCCTTTCTCCTTACCTCTTTCAAACCCAGAGCCTCTTCATAGAATTTCAGGCTCTTTTCCAGATCGAGAACGTTAAAATTAAAATCTCAAACTTCGCACTTGAATAAGTGCCTATGCACCTTGAAAATTCAATAAGTTCTGGCAATAAAATAGCATGAAACCATCTGGTTTGATATAATTGAATTGACCAAAAAACAATTAAAACCGGAGGC
>NZ_BSBO01000060.1:0-8789 GCF_027924685.1 Sellimonas catena | reverse complement strand
ATGTGGAATTATCCTACACGGAGTTCTGCCGTTGCAGGGAATCCGACCAGACCTATATGGACAAGCTGTTTATCCCCATTCAAGGCTGTCTGCTTGAAGTCGTGAGGGAGCAATACACAGACTTCTACCGTGACAAGGAACGGTGGCGTTATCTGCAAAAATTAGATACAAAGAATAGACTGCTATCTCTCGACGGATTTACGGACAGCGAGGGGAATCCTCTGGACTTTATCACTGATGAAGCGGTGGACATTGCAGAAACCGTTGTCAATGCGGTCATGGTGGACAGGCTGAAAGCCGCCCTGCCTTTGCTGTCGGATAGTGAACAGGAGCTGATACAGGCAATCTTTTTTGACGGACTTTCCGAGCGTGAAGTCGGGGCGAGGTTGGGCATAACCCAGAGCGTTGTAAACAAACGCAAAGCCAGAATCCTAATAAAACTAAGAAAGATAATAGAAAATTAAAATTTAAGGCGTTCAGCCCCCTTGTTTTTTCCTTTGGGAAGATGAGGGGGCTTTTCTCTGCCCTCTCAATCAATTCTGATTGGAGGAAGTAAGAATGGCATACAACCACGGACGGGAGGACAGGAAATGGCGTATCTGGAAAGAAGCGGAGGAAAAGCTGCTGCGTGAGTGCGGCGTTGATGAAGCGACCATTGAGCAGATACGCATGGCGGACAGGGCAGACTTCAATTCCAACAGGCGGTTTTACCGATGGACGAATGACGTTGCGGAATATCTTGAGGACATGGCAGGCAGGGAGCGGCAGGCGGAAGTGGGTACGGTTGCGGAGTTACTGGAAGAGATTGAGAGCGAAAATCTCTATCAAGTATTAGTCACGGTGGACGGGCGTACCTTGAAAATCGTCCTGCTGAAAATGCAGGGGTATTCCACAAAGGAGATTGCCCCGCTTGTGCATTTGACGACTGGTGCCATCTATGCGAGGTTAGACCATCTGCGGAAGAAGCTGCGGAAAATTTTATAGCTTCTAAAACAGCCTGCCATCCTGCGGGCTACTGGGTGAGGGATGGAAATCCCCTCACTCATTTTTTGCAGGAGGACAACAGGATGGCATACAGGGTTAAGGCATACACGCTTCGGGAGGAATCCACGGAAAGCGGCACAAGGTATTTTATCAGCTTTAAGGACGGGCAGGGCAAATCCCACGAGTTGGAAGTGTCGGAACAGTTCTTTATGGAGTTTCGGCAGATGGAGCGCAGGAACAGGAATCTTTTCTAATGGGACGAGCGGCACAGGGAGTTTAACGAGGTATGGGACGAAACCCTTTACAGACGGACGTTGCGTGTGCCTAAGAGCCTTGATGAACGCATGGTTGAGGAAGAACGGAATGAAACGCTCTATAAGGCGGTTGGGAGCCTTCCAGAGATACAAAGGCGGCGTTTCCTGCTCTACTACGAGTATGAGTTCAATTTTTACCAAATCGCCGCTATGGAGCATTGCACCGCTTCGGCAATACAGAAATCTGTTGCGATTGCAAAGGAGAAAGTAAAGGCGGAAATTGAAGAAATATCTCCAACCGTGACCGACACCGCCCGAAAAAGAAATCTGTTTTTTATTTGTGTGGGATTGGCGGCATTACATACTCTCACTTTTTTCCGTGGGAGTAAATCTATTTTTAAGGAGGTCAACGCCTATGTGCAACGAAAACAAAGACACCGCCCGAAAGGAGGAAAGCCATGCAGAAGTTACAGACAGTCAACGCCGAAACGCTCCTTTATGAACCGCTTGAGAAACCATCCTTTGTGGTGGACAGCCTTATCCCGACAGGCTTATCGCTGTTCTGCGGCTCACAGAAGATAGGCAAAAGCTGGCTCATGCTGAAGCTATGCTTATGCGTGTCGCAGGGAATCCCTTTATGGGATATGCCGACAATGGAGGGCGATGTGCTTTACCTCTGCCTTGAGGACACGTTCTGCCGCATACAGGACAGGTTATTTCGTTTGACGGACGAAGCAAGCGGGCGGCTCCACTTTGCCGTGGCAAGCTGCAAGCTGTCAGACGGTCTTATCGTGCAGCTTGAAGATTATCTGAAAGATTACCCAGACAGCAGGCTCATTGTCATTGATACCTTGCAGAAAGTCCGTACAGCTTCAAAAGACAATGCCTATGCAAGCGACTATGGGGACATCTCCCTCATCAAAGACTTTGCCGACAGGCACTCTCTGGCGGTCATTGTCGTACACCACATCCGAAAGCAGAATGACAGCGACGTGTTCAACAAGGTGTCTGGGACGACAGGATTAACGGGGAGTGCGGACGCTACCTTTGTTCTGGAAAAGGAGAAACGTGCGTCTGACACCGCCAAGCTGTATGTGACGGGCAGGGACACGCCTTATCAGGAATACACGCTGCGTTTCCGTGATTGCCGTTGGGAGCTTGTGGAGCGGAAAACGCAGGAGCAGCTTGCGAAAGAAACGATACCAGATGTCCTTTTTCGGTTGGTGGATTTTATGAGGGATAAGGAAGAATGGATAGGCACGGCAACGGAACTGTTAGCCGCTATGGGGGAAACGGAAACCATACCCACGGTGATTACGAAATGGCTGAATGAATACCGCACCACATTTTTAAGCGAGAACCGTATCTGCTACCAGTACAGCCGCAGGAAAGACGGCAGGCGGATTGCCCTTGCAAGGAGGGCGGGTGACAGCGGTGATGGTGGTGACAGCGATATTAGGATACCCCCCTGTTACTGTCATTGACGCTTAAAGCCATGTAAAGCTGGCGGCTCTGCCCTGCGGGTGACAGCAGTGACGGTGGTGACAGTGATTTTAGGATACCCTGCCGCTGTCATCCCTACGGGAGAACACCCCGTAAACGCAAAATGCAGGCGTGAGATTTACTCGCCCTTTTCGGTCGTGTAAAACCACCCCTGCGGTCAGAAAAATCATTCCGATTTTTCCGACTGCGTTTACAGGGTGTAACACACTACACTTTGCCCTGCAAAGTCGTGTGCCAGACGTTCCCTCTGGACTCCCTTAAGGCAGGGCTGTGCCCTGCTATCCTACGCCTTACGGCTTCGGATAAAAGAATGGCGGCATGACGGTGACGGCTCTTGCGAGGGGGGTATCCCAAAAACACCGTCATCATCGACATGACCGTCATGCAGGGGGTGAGGGTGACAGTTGCGGCAGTCGGCAGGGGGTATCCCAAAACTGCTGTCACCACCGTCACCGCTGTCACCCCAAAGGACGGTCACCCGCCGAAAGAAAGGAGGAATCCGCCTATGCCTTATGCAATCCTGCGTTTCCAGAAACGAAAAGCGGGCGGCGTTGCGGCTTGTGAACGCCACAACGAGCGGAAGAAAGAAGCCTACAAAAGCAACCCAGATATAGATATGGAACGCTCTAAAAACAATTACCATCTCATAGCACCACCAAAGTACACCTACAAGAAAGAGATTAACCGCATGGTAGCCGAAGCGGGGTGCAGGACAAGGAAAGACAGCGTGATGATGGTGGAAACGCTCATCACAGCTTCACCAGAATTTATGAACCAGTTACCGCCCGAAGAACAAAAAGCGTATTTCCAGACGGCTCTTGACTTCATTTCGGAGCGTGTTGGAAAGCAGAATATCCTCTCCGCTGTCGTCCATATGGACGAGAGAACGCCCCATATGCACCTCTGCTTTGTGCCGATTACGCCAGACAATAAGCTGTCAGCGAAAGCTATCTTAGGCAACCAGAAATCATTATCCGAGTGGCAGACCGCCTACCATGAGCGGATGTCCTCACGGTGGAATCAGCTTGAACGGGGGCAGTCCTCAATGGAAACCAAGCGGAAACACGTCCCCACATGGCTCTATAAATTAGGCGGCAGGCTTGATAAACAGTATGAAGAAATCGTGTCTGCCCTATCCGACATCAACGCCTTTAACGCAGGGAAGAAAAGGGATAAAGCGTTAGATTTACTCTCTGCATGGCTGCCAGACGTGGAGAAATTCTCTAAGGAAATCGGGAAACAGCAGGCGTATATCGACAGTTTGAAAGAGAGAATTGGGCAGGAATCAGACTATGCGGGGCGTATGCGTGATGAAAAGTACGAGCAGGAACTAAAGGTGCAGAAAGCGAATCAGAAGATATTTGAATTGCAGAGAACCAACGAGCAGATGGGGCGGCTGCTGTCAAAAATACCGCCCGAAGTGTTGGAAGAATTGCAGAAAAATCATAGAAGCAGAGCGAAAGAAAGGTAGATATGTGAATGAAGAAACAGGATTTTAAGGTGTTAAAGACCAAAGACTTGTACCCGTTCCCCGACAATCCGTTTCATGTGGCAGAAGATGAAACACTGTCAGAGTTAGCGGAAAGCATCAAGGAATTTGGCATTGTCACGCCGATAATCACACGCCCGAAAGAGGACGGGGACGGTTATGAAGTGATTGCAGGACAGCGGCGTGTCCGTGCTTCTGAACTTGCAGGGATAAATACCGTGCCTGCGTTTGTCCTGCCCTTAGACCGTGACCGAGCCATCATCACCCTTGTAGACAGCAATTTGCAGCGTGAGAATATCCTGCCATCGGAGCGGGCGTTTGCTTACAAGATGAAATCCGAAGCCATGAAGCGGCAGGGTTTCCGCACAGACTTAACCTCGTCACAAGTTGTGACGAAGTTGCGGACGGACGACAAGGTGGCACAGGGCTTCGGCGTGGGCAGGATGACCGTGCAGCGTTTTATCCGCCTGACGGAACTGATACCGCCGATTTTGCAGATGGTGGACGAGGGGAAAATCGCCCTCACGCCTGCGGTGGAACTGTCCTTCTTGAAGAAAGACGAGCAGGAAAACCTCTTTGCCACGATGGAGAGCGAAGAAGCAACGCCCTCACTCTCACAGGCACAGCGGATGAAACAGTTAAGCCAGAGCGGGCGGCTTGACATGGATACGATATTTGCGATTATGACGGAGGAAAAGGGCAACCAGAAAGAAACCTTGAAAATCAACACAAGCAAGCTGAAAAAATACTTTCCGAAGAACACAACGCCGAAGCAGATGGAGGAAACCATCATCAAACTTTTGGAGCGTGAGTTGCAGAGGAAACGCAACCGTGACAGCCGCTAATCTTCTTTTTTCGGGAAGTAAATACAGAGAGTTGAGGTATGGAGAATGAGAGAAATCCAGTATGAAATCGTAAAGGAAATCGCAGTATTGTCTACGGGCGACAGTGGCTACACAAAGGAAATCAATCTCATTTCATGGAATGGGAAAGAGCCGAAGTATGACATCCGCAGCTTTTCCCCGAACCGTGAAAAGTGCGGCAAGGGAATCACGCTGAACGCTGATGAAGCGGCGGCACTCCTTAAAGCATTACAGAAAGAATTAAACAGCGAGGATTAATGGTATCTGATTGGCAGGGCGGGGACATTTCCAAACTCTTCCCTGCCCTGTCTGGAAAGGAAGATTTAAGTATGGGCGAGGATAAGAAAGCAGATAAAAAGAGAAAGCGTATCGTGCCAAAAGCACCAGTGCAGATGATAATCAGCCGTGAATATGTCGGCACACAGACCGTTACAGAAGCGTTTGTCCCGATTATCTCCGAGGATATTCGGAAGAAGATTGCCGAGGGCGACACCTTCGACAATGAGGGGCTGTCCGCTTAGAATGTACGCAATGGGACATGAAAACAGATAGGACAGATACGGAGGTTTTACAGTATGGCAGGAATCAAAGAAGAAAAGAAAATCTATTTAGTCGGCATTTATTGCCGCTTATCTAAAGACGATGGTACGGATAACGAGAGTGCGAGCATTGCGACACAGAAATCCATCCTCACGGATTATGTGAAAAAGCAGGGATGGCACATAGCAAAAACGTATGTGGACGATGGTTATTCTGGTACAAATTTCCAAAGACCAAGTTTCCAGAATATGATAAAAGACATTGAAAGCGGTCTGATAAACTGCGTGATTACGAAAGATTTATCCCGTCTGGGGAGAAACTATCTTGATTGTGGGTTATATCTGGAAGTTTTCTTCCCAGAGCATAACGTGAGGTATATAGCGGTCAATGACGGCGTAGATACCTTGAATAAATCTGCTATGGACATCACGCCTTTCCGCAACATTTTAAACGAAATGTATGCCGCTGACATATCTGTTAAGATAAAATCGGCATATCGGGCGAGGTTTCAACAGGGGAAATTCATGGGAACTACCGCCCCTTATGGCTATATCAAAGACCCTGCCGACCACAACCATCTGCTGATAGATGATAAAGTGGCACATGTTGTAAAAGAGATATTCGACCTTGCATTAAAAGGGAATGGAGTTGCCAAAATTTGCAGACATCTTAATAAACAGCATATCCTACGCCCTGCCGCTTATGCGGCGGAGCGTGGCGAAACAGGCTTTGAACGTCATTTTGAGGGGAACGAGGACAAACGCTATATTTGGAGTGGGAACAGCGTGAGGAGCATTTTAAGAAGCCCGATATATGCGGGAAATCTTGTAGGCTACAAACGGATTGCCGCCAATATGAAAAGCAAGAAACGCCCCTCTAAGCTGCCCGAAGAATGGGAAGTGATACCCAATACCCATGAGGGAATAGTCACGCAGGAGGAATTTGATATTGTCCAACAGCTTATTACAAGTCGTAGGCTTCCACAGAACAAGGGAGGATTTGTAAATATTTTTGCAGGCGTTATCAAGTGTGTGGACTGCGGATGTGCTCTGCGGGCAATGAACGTACACAGGAGGAAACGCCCAGAGATTATCGACTGTGTACAGTATTCATGTAATAATTATGCAAGAAACGGAAGAAGCGAGTGTAGTGCCCACAATATAGAAGCAAGGGATTTATTCAATGCCGTTCTTGCCGACATCAACTGTTTTGCGGATATGGCAGTGAATGATGAAAAGGCGGTCAGGGCCATAGAAAAGCGGCTCACGGAAACAGACCAGAGCAGGGCGAAAGCATTAGAGAAAGAACGTAAGAAGCTGAACAAACGCCTTGCGGAACTGGACAGGCTGTTTTCCTCTCTCTACGAGGATAAGGTCATGGAGCGTATTACCGAGCGGAATTTTGAGATGATGTCGGGGAAATACCAGAAAGAGCAGCTTGAAATTGAAGCAAGGCTGAAAGAGGTGACGGAAACTCTTAATGAAAGCTACGAGAAATCACGGGGAATCCGTGACTTCCTCGCCCTTATCCGAAATTATCAAGGCTTAAAAGAACTGGATGCAACAGTTATAAACGCACTCATAGACAAGATACTTGTTTCGGAGCGTGAGAAGATGGCAGACGGAACAGTGAAGCAGGAAATCAAGATTTACTATAAATTCATCGGCTTTGTCGATGAATTACATATCATACCTACAAAACGGTGGGCAGCAATGCCCACTAAAAATTGTACGGTGTGCGGCGTTGAATATGTCCCGGGCTCTGGTGCATCAAGGTATTGTCCTGCTTGTGCCAAGAAGATACGGAGGGAGAAATCAAACGAGAGCAAACGCAGGAGCAGAGAACAGAAAAGGATAGCATGTATGAACTGTCCGCAAAAAATGACCGACTGATCTCGATGGACCAGAAGATTTAAAAGTGATTCCCTCACCGCAATTTCCGGGTAATCTCTGACATCAATTCTCCGCAGCTTCTCTATCGTCGCACGGGTCTGATTACGAAAATCAATAAAATCGTACACTTCATTCATCTGCTTCATTAATGATCCGCTGAACTCCCGACGGTCCTTAAAAATCGTCTGATCCTTTCCCTGAAAGACAGCAGCCTTAATCGTATGCACGCACTGATCAGATAGAAGCAGTGCTAAATTACTGTAAAGATTGTCCTGATCAATCAGTTTTAGAGTACGCATTTGTTGTGGACCAAATTCTACTTTGCGAAGCTCAAATTCCTTTTTTACAGCTTCAAATGTAAGCTCCTGGTTTAAACTCCTCATCGCCTCGAATCGGTCTCCATCCGTTTCCTTAATCATACGACGTATAGCCGTATCTGTGGCAGGCACAGACGAATATCCCTGTCTGACATATACTCCTTCCGGGCGCATCCCTTTTTTAGCGAGATAATACGGCCGATCTGTTCCGCGCTGAATATCCACAACAACGATTTTCTTCCCCGCTTCCTCTATTGTTTCATAATGAAGGAACATCGTCACATCCGGCTTAATTGCATCCCTCACCATATTGCTGACCTGTAGAGAGACTCTGTCGGGATCATCAAGCCCAACTACTTCTCCATTATCCCGAACACCTATATACACTCTGCCGCCGTTGCAGTTGGCAAAAGCAATGATTTCTTTTTTGATTTCATCTACAACAATTTCTTTTAGCTCTACAGTCTCACTTTCTCGAAAAAGCATACTGCCATCTCCTTTATTTTGTTCAATGGACATATTATAATAAATCGTGCCAATCGTGTCAATATATTTGACCCGATTATGACGCGATTTGACCTGATACTGCTATTATTCTCAAAAGATGTGTAAAATATAAGCTTTCTATTCTAACCATGCTATGACAGGATTGACGCGATAAACACACCTTTCTGACAACCACCACAAAAAGTTTCAGAATAAATAAAGCCCGTAAACATTAAGTTTACGGGCTTTGCAAGCTCCCCCTGTTGGACTTGAACCAACGACACTGCGGTTAACAGCCGCATGCTCTACCGACTGAGCTAAGGAGGAATATTTTAGATACAAAGAAACACACCTTTTCAGGTGTTTCCTTTTGTGTACCTTCAAAACCACATATAAGTCCACGTTTCTGTCATCCTGCTTTTTCCTATCCACCATTCCTTGGTTATGCCCTCGACCTATTA
>NZ_BSBO01000059.1:0-8792 GCF_027924685.1 Sellimonas catena | reverse complement strand
GCTTCCCTGGTCCACCAGCCTGCCAGCTGATTGTCACAGCAAACTTAAAAAGTAAGAGACAGATTTTCCCCTGGTAAGTGCCGGGGGATTTTTTGTTTTGTCAAGGTACGGATGATTACCTACTTACATTCTATTTTAACTCAAAATGCTGTAAAGGCTAGCAAACTCTGTTTACACGCCCATTTTTCCAGCGCAAATTATTTTTACGTTCACTTATTCTAGGTGGATAGCTATAAAAAAAAATCATCTTTTAGGCTTGTCTACTCATAAAAATTCGGGAACCGCCCTCTGTCCCTTTGACAAGTTCCGATTCCCGAAAAATTCATATTTTTACAGTTTTTCATTTTTTAGCACGAAGCTGATTCTTCATTCAAGCATCATTCATTAAGCAAACATGCTGTCAATGCCTTATATTCACGAAAATACATCCCACTTTTCATTTCCATATGCCCATATTCCTGATGCTTTGCGAAAATTTCAATGGCTTTTTCCACCGGAACCCATCTGGGCTCCAGACCTTCTTGTTCCTCCTGCTCAGTAAGTGAGCGTTCCGTATGACCATCAGCTTCGCAGATAAAATAACGGCTGGAATACAAATACTCTTTGTAATATTCATTAATAATCAGGCTGCAGTATAACGGTTTCACAAGAATCCCTGTTTCCTCTGCCAATTCCCGAATGCAGCAGTCCTCATAGCTTTCACCGGCCTCAACACCACCGCCGGGAATCATCCACAGATCGCTGTTTTCCATATAAGACAACAGAATATTTCCGTCCTTCACCACGATGCCGCGGCAGGCTTCTCGGATTTTGGTGTGTTCAGCAAAACGATTATCTCCATAAATATTGATTGTTTCCATGTGATTAATGTCCATCAGTATTCTATTCCTTCTTTCATGTTGCTCCATTCTTCTTTCGTCTGGCAGGTGATGTGTTCCGTCCGTAAAAGGCCCTCTATAGCGCAGGGAACATTTTCACTAGAATGATGATAATGAAAGCCGCATTTTTCCTGAACTCGTTTTGATTTTTGGTTCCCATCAAAATATCCGCACCATATTTTAGACAGATTCAGATCTACAAATCCATGTCTCAAAATTTCCCGAACAGCTTCTGGAATCAAGCCTCTTCCCCAATAAGGAACACCGATCCAGTATCCAATCTCACCTTCTGTCTTCGGAAGTCCTATATTACTGGTTTCACCGATCATCAGCCCTATACTTCCAACCGGATGGCCGTTTTCTTTCAAAACCACTGCATAAGTCTCCGGTGCGGAAAGAACTTCCCGGATTATTTCCCGGCTGTTTTCCACACTTGTATGAACAGGCCATCCAGCTATAGGTCCCACATCAGGATGGCTTGCATATCGGTATAAATCCTCTGCGTCTCTCTCCTCCCATGGACGGAGAAGCAGTCTCTCTGTTTCCAAAATCATATCTCTGCACCTCCCTGTAGTTCGCATACACATGACCATAGTCATCCATAATTCTCGCCCAAACTGCCCCTGCAGCCTTGCCGCCGAAATCGGCAACCAGACAATTATCCCCTCGTCTTGTCCCAAACCTGTTTTTCTTAACCGGTAGGATGAAGGCGTTAGATTCAAATATCTCATTTTTTCTCATCATCGATGCTAAAAGACAGAAATTCCACGGCGCTGATAATTGCTAGGAACAGCAAGATCTCAAACGCCTCATTTTGCTTTAAATCTGGGGATAAATATCGGATGGATGTCCAAGAAGTCTCATGATTTCCAATTCATCTCTTGCATCCAACAGAGCATTATGTGTTTCTATGTAATCCTTATTGCTAATCATTCTCATGATATTTTCAACGCCATATCCTCGTTTCAATCTACCTGTTTTGCAGCATTCTGCCGAAGTTGGAATCATTGGATTATATTGTCTGTAAGCTGCAATTCGCATAATATCATGCCAAATAAAATCTTTCATAAACGCAAGACAGTTTTTGTCAAATCCTGCATTATAGGCAAAAACAGAAGAAACATCATATTCCATTAGAAAGGACGAAATGTTATCCGCAATTTTTTTCCGGGAAATCTTCTCCTCATTTATTCCTTTTATGTGAACAATATAATCAAACATTCCGCCTTCCCGCAAAGCTTCTTTGATTACATAGTACTTATACCCGACGATCTCGTAATTACTCGCATCAGCAATTACGATTCCCACTGTCATTACAGCACCGCTCCATGTCGTTTCTGTATCTATTACCGCAATGTGTTCTTTCATTCTATTTTCCTTTCGGCTTATAATATTTAGTTAATTGTCTTTTGGTAATGGTTTTTACTACTGAATCCATAAACTTCTGTTTATCCGGAATCGAAATTTCCCACATTTCATTTGTCCTTATGTTCCATAAAATGCCCTTATCTAAATTTTGTGCAATCATATAGCACGCACACTGAAGATAATGTTCATGGTTAAGTTGAGAAACAAATTTAAGTTCATAGATTGTATCATCTTTTTTTACATCCGCATACCCAAGAGCCTCAAACGCCTTTTCCCCGTTCCGTCTTTCTGCAAATGCTATACTACAAATAATTTGTTCCTCTTCGTCATGTCTAAGACGTGTTTCGATTCGTCTAGTTAATAACTCTTTCTGTTCATCTGTAACTAATGGCAGTAAAACCTGAGAGTAATATCTACGTTGATTTGTTTCTAATGATGTTAGATGAAGAATCTTCTTTTCCACGCCTTTAATCTTATCATTAAATATTTTTCTATCCTTATGAACCAGGCGAAACAGTTCAAATTCCCGGTCAATGTCATAATTATCAAAGAAAAATGCCTCTTGAAAAATGCCTATACATGGAGATAAATCAATGAGGCCATCATTACTTCGAATATCGATTACGCTGGTATCTTCCACATTGATTTTCTTCTTTTCTAAAAGATCATAACACTCTTCTATATCTTCCTGAAATTTAAAATCAAACATTTCCGATATTCCAACGTTCTCCAATGATGTATTCATATCCTCTGGAGTAGAAATAGATTCTTCTGACAATGTTTCTTCATTACCTGGGACAAAAATTATTTGCTTTTTCCCCCTGCTTGCTGCAACAAGGAATATATTTCTAAGTATCTCATACTTTTGCTGAGGTTTTCCAACTCGCATTCTCCAGTAGCTTTCTGTAAAATCAAAAACAACACAAATTTCTCTTTCTAACCCTTTACTACTATCAAAGGTAGTAAATATTGCCGTTTCCTTACTTGGCTGCACTTTCCCAGATGTATCTTGATCTGAGATACTTGCATAGACAGTATTTTTATTAAATTTATCTTTGTTCTTTGATTCAAGTTTGTTAAGAATCTTTGTCATAGTTCCTTCTCTGGCTCCCAAACATAACAATTTGCTCGGTTCCTGCTTAGCCAAAAAGTCTACTATTTCTTGTTCCGACATTTCAGAAATTTCACACTCACTGTTAACTCCAGTAATCTTCTTTTTCCATATGCGCCCCAACTTTTGTGCATAATCATTTGGAAGACGAAAGCATTTTGTAAATTCTAATTCAATGTGCTCTCCAAGAAACTTTTCAATATATTCTTCCACTTCAAGTGCAGTCTTATCATATATTTTTTGTTTCATATCTCCGACAGCAACAAGCTGTGCCTCGGGATTACAGCTGACTATATAATCTAACATATCAGCAATTTCCTGATCTATGTCTTGATATTCATCCAGGACAATAAGATCAAACTTTCTAACAGGCGGTTTCTTCTTATTAAATTCCTGAAGCAAATCTGATACACCGACCTGCATTCCTATTCTGTTTAAACAAGACCATGCATATCCGTGATAGTTTGTTACAGTAACATTTCTACCCTTTATCTTTTCTTTAGCGTCAATTTTAAGAAGCTTGTTATATGTAAGATAAAGTATCTTTTTGTTTTTAGGAAAACGAGTACATAGAGCCTGTATAGCCGTTGTTTTTCCGCTACCAACACAGGCATCAACAAGAATATTCTTCCCATTTAAAGCTTTCTCAATAAATTTTTCTTGTTCATCGGTAAGGATAATTGACATATTATAATCTCCACTAAAATTTCTACTCTATTTCCACACGGAATCGACAAATTATGCCAAGAGCTACCAATGTTTGAAAACTTAGTCTTCACCAAACTGAACATCAGATTTTTATCATTGATAAATTGTTTGAACTTATAATGCTATCATTTGCAAGCTCCATCAGCACATTATCATTATAATCTCTTTGCCCGATAAGCTCAAGTTGCCTGATCTCAATTATAGAAATTATAGACAAAAGGCAGTTTCAGGGCATCATTCGTGAAGTGCTTCTATGAACAACCGTTCTTATCTGTCAGGTGATTAACACAAGTCCGCACTATATATTGGCTGCTGGGTTTATAAAGCATCCGTCTCTTATATTTACCTCCGCATTCTCCACAGCAGATTCGACCGGAAAACCATACCAGTTCTGGTATCTTCCGGTGTCATAACCATTTCCTTTTTAGCCCCACTATTTCACGATCACCATCTCCCCGTCCACATTGGCATAACCGTATTGGGATAGGAAATGATGAAGGTTCCATTCTAAAAACGCCGTTTGATAACCCACTTCACATTCTCAAAAATAGACACCGACTCGCTTTCTGACAAAATGCTTTTGTCAAAGTAAAGTCCGCCAAATTTCCACTCGTTATTGGATTTGATATAGTTTTCTACAATTCCTCCTTACATGTCTGTAAACAAATTTTAAATATGCTTGCATTTGCTTGCATTTGCAAAAGAAAGTGGGTATAATATATCCAAAGGAGTGTGATAGATATGGCAAATACATCCGCAGTTTATGCCCGTATTGATAAGGAGCTAAAAGAAAACGCAGAAGGAATCCTTTCTCAGCTTGGGATTTCCCCGTCCAGCGCAATCCAGATGCTTTACAGTCAAATTGTACTAAAAAAGGGAATGCCTTTTGAACTGCGCCTGCCTTCCACAAAACCTACCGCAGTCGGCGATATGAGCCGGGAACAGCTGAATGCAGAGCTTATGAAAGGTGTGGAATCCATGAAATCCGGAAAAACCTATACAGCAGATGAGGTGGATTCCGAGTTAAAGCGGGAGTTCGGTATATGAGCGATACCTATTCCATTATCTACTCCTCGGAAGCCAAAGATGATCTGAGGGAGATTTATTCTTACATCGCTTATGACCTGCAGGCACCGGAGACAGCAGAGGGCCAGGTCAATCGTATCCGGAAAGAAATCCGGTCGCTGGATTTTATACCGTCCCGATATGCTGTCGTGGATTGGGAGCCGTGGAAAAGCATGGGGATGCATCGGGTACCGGTAGACAATTTCATCGTCTATTATGTCGTAAATAACGGCAGCCGCACGATAACTGTGATCCGAATTTTCTACGGCGGCAGGGATATCGAGGACATCATTCAGGCAAAACGTGAGTAATCCGCAAAAAGGAACAGAATAGCTGTTCCTTTCTGCATTCAGAACTTATCAAGCTCCTCCTGAGCGACAATCCACTCATACTTCACGCCGTCATTGACTTTTCCCATCCACTTTTCCTGCCTCCTTATACCTTTCCTTCCAGATTATTCTTGTTTCCAACCCGTCAGCTCCACACCCTTAATATCAAAATCGGTCATCAACTCTCCGCCATTTTCCACAGTAGACCAGTTTCTACTTACCTAAAAATGAAAAAATCCGGAAATCGAAACCTGTTCTTTGACAAGCCCCGACTCCCGGAAATCCCTTGTTTTCTATACTTTTTCAGTATTCTATTCTTTAACTTTTGACATCAGCACAACCGTCTCAACATAGCACGAGGAAATGATTTAGATATACATTTCCTCCACCTGTTCGTAAAATGCCGCCCCAGTACCATATCGACTACTTTTTAGCTGATAGGGTTCACGGGAACATGTCGGGACGCCAAGATTACACCGTTCACCTAAAAATAAATATCTGATTTGCCTTCTCAACAAACGTATCTGCTGAATCCCTCCACTGTCCCGGATAATAACGGTAACTCATACGACTTAACTGACCATTCCCATCAATTTCACATTGAGTACTATATTTCGTCTTACCCGAGTTCGATGTATAATGGAAAACAAGAAAACCGTATTTGTCAACCTTGACGTATTTCCCATGAGAAACTGTTTGAGCCACCTTGCTTAGTTCGTTCAAAGGTACTCCATGCCATTTTTCTCCAGACTGTTCTTGTTCATAGATTACATATTCTTCAGGTGTATATCGTTTGAGCGGCTCATAGGTTTGTTTTCGTGACTGTTGTAACTGAGCATCTAAAAATTAAATTTTTTAAAATACTACCAAATAATCCCATGTTTCTCCCTTCCTCATAAATCTTTTATAAACCAGTCAACATAAATAATCAATTTCAAATATGTTTTCTATGGTTTGTAAACTCATGTTCGTACAAATATACACGCATTAGCTCCTTCTTAATTTGTTTATATTCTTCAAGAGAGCGGGTCCATACTTTTTACAAACGCCAATGAGAAGTCCGGCTGTGGCGAGAATTGCGCCTCCGTTTTTTACCGCCTTTGCACCTTCCTCAATTTTCTCATAGTCCTCACTGTTCAGAGTTTGATTCTGAAATCTTTTCCGTTCTGACATTCTGAAACACCTCCAACAATTTATCTCCACTCATCTGTATGTTAATCATATCATACTCTTGTGCTTCCTCCAGACAAATCTCCCGCTCAGTTGCGATGTAATCTGTCGCATGATAGTAAAACATCTCCATATTCTTCTTATGGATATATCGGAGAGTCTGCAATGAACTGAAATCTATTCCTTGCATCTCCTGTTCCGCATCAATAAATACTTGCTCTGCAGCATCCATCTGGCCGCATATAGCATAGGATGCAGCAACCATCTGTGTTGCCTGGAGATACAGAGAATAATACTTCTGAATAACCAGGAACTCCTGATCCTTTTTCCTGTGTGCCCCTGAATGCATGAGTTCCATACTAAAACGTGCAAACTTGCCTTCAGGCAGTGGTTCAAAACCACCGACGCGACTCTTAAAAGTCTGAAGCAACTGCTTCTGTGCTACCAGCATATTACTCCGTCCGGAAGCCATAGCAGAAATCTTTTCTTCCGGTGCGGCATTTAAAGAATATCGGATCTGATCACGACCTGCCAGCAGAAGGCCAATCCGATCATCCATCTGACCTTGCTCAATCCGCTTCACGGCTCTATAGGTCTCCTGCAAAGCATCTGCCAACTCCGCTATCTGCTGCTGCATATATATATTGTGATAACTGACAGCAATACTTTCGAACGGGTTTCCATGAATAATCTCCTCCGGTTTAATAGGAAGATTATCCACAAACTTTCTTTTTCCATTTTCCAGTGTTTCATATAAAGTAGGCCACATAACACCAGTTTTTGTGTTCTGATTGATAAAGACCTCACCGGCTTTGAAAGCATCTCTGTGTTTAATAGGAATCTGAACTACATACTCAAGGGTTTTCTCAACGTGGCTCAGGGCATCTGACATATTTACATATTGCATCAATTTAGCTAGCATCCCGTTAATATCGAACCCTTCCATCCCAGGTACAACCTCTAGGATTTTTCTATATTCAGGATCCACCAAACCATCACCATGTGAGACAAGTTCATCCTTATTTCTAACAATAGAATTCTCTGCCATTACCCCATTACCTCCCCTAATCCATTACCTTTTATTTCTGAAAGTGCGTCTGACAAATGCTCAAGAGCGGTTTCATACTCTTTAATTTGCTACTGTTCCCTGTTAATCTCTGCTTGAAGTTCAGCAATTGCCGCTTTCTTTCGTTCTATCGTTTCTTTACTCTCAGAAATATTATTTTTAAGTGTCTGCTTTACATCATCAGACAGAATGCGGATGTCATGACTGCCTTTAGGTTTTTTGGTTGCAATTGAAGCGACAATAGCCCCAAGAACTCCTGCGCCAACCGCTGTTGTTAAAGTGAGAAATGGATTGGCAACAGCGAGTCCAACTGCAACTGTTGCATATTTTGAAGTTGAAGGAGATATTTATAGAGCTCATCTTCACGCACTACGTTCCCATCTTTCCGGGAAGTTTGATCAGCCTTTAGTTTTCCCGCACGAATCCATCTCCGAACTGTTTCAGGGTTCGTCTGGAGCATATCTGCAATATCTTTGACACTATATGTCTTCGTATGCCATTCCTCCCTTCTTCTCCATGGTACATGCATTATACTACATTATTGCTACATTTGTAATCAGTTTTTTTGTCGCATTAAAAGGCGCCCAGGTTCCCCCAAGCGCCAATAAAATATATTTACATTGCTACATCCGTCTCCAGCCCGGACTTGAACTCGACTGTAAAGTGATTATCGTGCACAGTGACTTTCTCGATCAGCCTGCGAACAAGTGCCTCGTCATATTCGGTGATTGGGCCATCCTAGCTGTCTATAAATTTCTCCAGTTCCCTCACCTTTTGCATAGCCCCTTCGTTCATGGCATCCTCAAGCAGGAGCTGCCGTTTCTCCTCCCGCAGTTCTTCAATCTGATCCGCAAGACTATCGAATCCCCGTCTGGCGTTCGTCTTCTTCAGCAGTTCCCTCTACAGTGCTTCCAACTTCGCATTTCCACACTCTATATCAACTACCACCGAAACATTGACATAGTTTTTTTGGTGCTAGTATATAAATAGTGCAAGTCAAAATGAGAAAATTCCAAATAGACAATACATGATATAATAGAAATATCGTACTGAAGGAGGATCTCATTATGGCAAAGCAACATGACAAACAGTTTAAA